>NZ_JBEXMD010000011.1:0-261841 GCF_040610315.1 Amycolatopsis sp. NPDC004169 | reverse complement strand
CTACTCGCTACGACAAGCTCGCCATCGTCTACCGATCAGCGGTCGTCCTCCATGCCGTGATCACCTGGACCAAGGCATTGTCAGACACGCCCTAGGCCCGCGGTTCGCGGTCCCGGGGGTGCAGAACCCGCACTGCAGCGCGTGGTGCGCGGCGCTGCGGAGATGGTCATCCAGTATCGCGGTTGCGGCCTAGGCCGCGGTGCGCGGGGCGGCGGACCGGCCGAGCCGGGGCCGCGGAGGATCGGTGCTGTCGAGGTGAGCCTCCGGCGCCGGGGTTGTGGGCGGCCCATGATCGGCGGTGTGGCGGACCGGCCGCTGGCCGGCGAGCTGCTCGGACCGGCGGCGGTCGCGAAGCCCGGGGCGGGTGTTCCCGCCCTCAGGCCCGCAGCCGCAGGCCGGAGGGGGTGGCCCGGAAGCCTGCCTCCTGGAGCACCTGGGCCAGCTCCGAGGTCAGTGCCTGCTCGCCGTCCGCGCGTTGGACCGACAGCTGGCCGAGCCAGCCCTCGCGGACCGCTGCCGACAGGGCCTGGGCCGCCTCCGACAACGCCTCGCGCTCCTCGGTGAAACTCAGCAGTGATCGTCCTCCTCTTTCCACGTACAGGGCCGGGACCCCGTCGACCAGCACCGCCAGCGCGCCCGCCTTGCGGGCCGGGCGGTGCTTCGTGTCTCCCGTGGCCGCCGGCCAGGGGAGGGCTGCGCCGTACGGCTGGGCCGGGTCCGCCGCGGCCAGGACCACCGGGCGGCCCGGTGCCGGGCGTCCCGGACCCGACAGCGCCCGCAGGCGGTCCACCGCGCCCTTCGCCGCGAACTGGGCCGCGCCGAGGCCCTCCACCACGTACCCGCGGATCACCTGGCCCGTGTCCTCCATGCCGCGGAGGACCTTGTAGATCCCGGAGAAGCCGCCCGTCACGCGCTCGGTGTCCAGCGCGCCGCGAGTCAGCACCCCGTGGCGCTCCAGGAACGCCTCCGTCCTTGCGTGGGCTCGGCGGGTTGCGTCGGTCTCCCGGGGCGGGGTCAGCGCCCAGCGGCCCGCGACCGTCGGCGGCCCGGACCGCGACGGCATCTGCGGCCTCCCCGCCCGCAGCCGGGCGTAGCGGCCGCGAGGGGCCTGGCGCCGGGGCTTGTGCGCTCCGTGCCCGGCGACCTGAGCCCGGAGCGGGCCCAACGTGTCGCCGGTGACCAGGCCCGCCCAGACCAGGTCCCACAGCGCGGCCACCACCTCCGCGTCGTTCGGGGCCTTGTCCACCAGCACCGTGGCGCGGTCCACCAGCTGGCGGAAGAACAGCGCGCCACCCTCCAAAGTGGACACGATCGCGTCGTGCAGCGGGCCGGTCGGGATGTCCTCGACGACCTCCGGCAGCAACAGGTCCGCGACGTCGGTCGGGGCCAGCGCGATCCAGCCGTCGCCGCCCGACAGCGCGCCGCAGCCCGCCCAGGTGACTTCGCCCGCCGTGGTCAGTTCGTCCAGCAGGGCGGGGGAGTAGCCCGGCAGCCGCCCGGGCAGGATCAGCGACTCCACCGCGCTCGCCGGCAACGGCGCCCCGGCCAGCTGCTCGACCACCGACAGCACGTCGTCCGCCGTCGGGGCGGCCCGGACGCGGCCGCCGAAACCGTGCCACGCCGGCAGGAACCGGCCCAGCGCCGCCGGTTCGACCGGCTCGACCTCGGCGCGCAGCTTCGCCAGCGACGCCCGCCGCAGCCGGCGCAGCACCGCCGCGTCGCAGTACTCGACGCCGACGCCGTGCGTCTCCGGATGGCCGACCGGGCTCAGCTCGCCGCGCACCAGGCGGCCTTCGCCGGTCATCCGGTCGAGCACGCCGGTGACGACCGCCGTGCCGAGGCCGAACCGCGCGGCCGCGTCCGCCGCCGCGAACGGCCCCCGGCCCCTGGCGTACCGCGACAGCAGGTCGCCGAGCGGGTCCGCCACCGGTTCGGTGAACGCCTCGGGCACGCCCACCGGCAGGGCGGTGCCCAGCGCGTCCCGGACGCGGCCGGCGTCTTCGATCGCCAGGAACCGTTCCTCGCCGCCGATCCGCACCCGGATCGCCCGCCGGGCCGCTTCCAGCTCGGTGAGCCACTCCGCCCGGATCCCGCGCTCCGCGGCCTCCTCGACGGTCAGGTCCCCGAGGAACCGCAGCAGGTCGGCCGCGTCCTCGGCCGACCGCGCGTGCCTGTCCGGGTCGAGCCGCTGCAGCGACCGCTCCACCTCGGCGACGGCTTCGGGATCCAGCAGCTCCCGGATCGCCTCGGTGCCCAGCAGCTCGGCCAGCAGCCCGGAATCCAGGGACAGCGCCGCCGCCCGCCGCTCGGCCAGCGGTGCGTCGGTCTCGTACAGGAACATCCCGATGTAGCCGAAGAGCAGGCTGCGCGCGAACGGCGACGCGGCCGGCGTTTCGACCTCGACCAGCCGGACCTTGCGGGCCCGGACGTCGGCCATCAGTTCGCGCAGGCCGCCGACGTCGTAGACGTCCTGCAGGACCTCCCGCATCGCCTCCAGCACGACCGGGAACCGCTCGTACTTCGCCGCCACCGACAGCAGCTGCGACGCGCGTTGCCGTTGCTGCCACAGCGGAGTCCGGCGCCGCGGGTCCCGGCGGGGCAGCAGCAGCGACCGGGCCGCGCACTCCCGGAACCGGGCCGCGAACACGGCCGAACCGCCGACCTCGGCGACGATCAGCTGCTCGACCTCCTCGGGGTCCAGCAGCACGTCGTCCGCGCCGATGGTGACCTCGCCGCCCTCGGAGTCCAGTGCGTCCGGCAGGCGCAGGACGATGCCGTCGTCGGAGTGGGCCACCTGCGCGTCCACCCCGCGGTTTTCCCGCAGCCGCGCGGCGATCGCGAGCGCCCACGGCGCGTTCACCTGCGCGCCGAACGGCGAGTGCACGACGATCCGCCAGTCGCCGAGCTCGTCGCGGTAGCGCTCCAGCAGGATCGTCCGGTCGTTCGGGACGTGCCGGGTGGCGGCCTTCTGCTCGGCCAGGTAGGCGAGCAGGTTGTCGCACGCCCGCTCGTCCAGTCCCGCCGCCTCGGCTCGTTCGCGGGCCTTCACCTCGTCCGAAGTGGACAGTTCGCGGACGAACTTTCCCAGCGCCCGCCCCAGTTCCAGCGGACGGCCCGGAGCGTCGCCCTTCCAGAACGGCATCCGCGCCGGCTCACCCGGCGCCGGCACCACGATCACGCGGTCGTGCGTGATGTCGGTGATCCGCCACGACGACGTGCCCAGCAGGATGGTGTCGCCGACGCGCGACTCGTACACCATCTCCTCGTCGAACTCGCCGACGCGCGAACCGGGCTTGTCGTCCGCACCCGGCGTCATGACGGTGAACAGGCCGCGGTCCGGGATGGTGCCGCCCGAAGTGACGGCCAGCCGCTGCGCGCCGGGCCGCCCGCGCAGCTCGCCGGCGATCCGGTCCCAGGTGATCCGCGCCCGCAGCTCGCCGAACTCCTCGCTCGGGTAGCGGCCGGCCAGCATGTCGAGCACCGCGTGCAGAGCGTCGTCCGGCAACGCGGCGAACGGGGCCGCTCGCCGGACCAGCGACGCCAGGTCCGGCACGGTCCACGGCTCCAGCGCCACCATGGCGACGACGTGCTGGGCCAGGACGTCCAGCGGGTTGCGCGGGTAGCGGACCGCCTCGATCGCGCCGCTCGCCATCCGCTCCGCGACGACCGCGCAGGAGACGAGGTCCCCGCGGAACTTCGGGAACATCACCCCGGACGACACCGCGCCGACCTGGTGCCCGGCCCGGCCGACGCGCTGCAGCCCGGACGCCACCGTCGGCGGCGCCTCGATCTGCACGACCAGGTCGACCGCGCCCATGTCGATGCCCAGCTCCAGCGACGACGTGGCCACCACGCACGGCAGCTGCCCGGACTTGAGCGACTCTTCGACGTGCGTGCGCTGCTCCCGCGACATCGACCCGTGGTGGGCCCTGGCGATCACGGGTGCGGCGCCGGTGCTCACGCCGGACTGCCCGACGGCCTCCGCCGGGAACGCGTCGGCCGGGGTGAGCTCGGTCTGCTCGGCGGCCAGCTCGTTCAGCCGGGCGGTGAGCCGCTCGGTGAGCCGGCGCGAGTTGGCGAAGACGATGGTCGAGCGGTGCGCGCGGATCAGGCTCAGCACCCGCTCCTCGACCGCCGGCCAGATCGACGGCCGCTGCACGGGATTGCCGGCCATCTCCTCCAGCGTGCCCAGGCCGCCCGGCGCGATGTCCCCCGGCGGGAAGGCCTCGGTCAGCGACTCCAGCGACTCCAGCGAACCCAGGGACTCCAGCGCGTCGAGCGGGCTCGGCGCCGGCCCGCGGCGCGGCTCGTCGAGGTTGCTCATGTCCTCGACCGGGACCTCGACGCGGACCTCGATGGTCTTCGCCAGCTTCGGCTGGACCACGCGCACCGGACGGCCGCCGGCCAGGAACGCGCTCACCTCGTCGATCGGGCGGACCGTCGCCGACAGGCCGATCCGCTGCGCGGGCTTCGGGAGCAGCGCGTCCAGCCGCTCCAGCGAGAGCGCGAGGTGGGCGCCGCGCTTGCCGCCGGCGACCGCGTGCACCTCGTCGACGATCACGGTCTCCACGCCGCGCAGCGACTCCCGCGCCGACGACGTGAGGATGAGGAACAGCGACTCCGGCGTGGTGACCAGCACGTCCGGCGGGGTCTTGGCGAAGGTGCGCCGCTCGGCCGCGGTGGTGTCGCCGGTGCGCATGCCCACTTCGATGCCGGGCACCGGCAGCCCGAGGCGGCGGCTGGCCTGAGAGATACCGGCGAGCGGGGCTCGCAGGTTCCGCTGGACGTCGACCGCCAGCGCCTTCAGCGGGGAGACGTAGAGGATCCGGCAGCGTTTCGTCGCTTCCGCCGGCGGCGGCTCCACGGAGAGCCGGTCCAACGCCCAGAGGAACGCGGACAGCGTCTTGCCGGACCCGGTCGGGGCGACGACGAGGGCGTGTTCACCCGCGTGCGCGGCCCGCCAGGCCCCCTCCTGCGCCGCGGTGGGCGCGGCGAAGGCCCCCGCGAACCAGTCCCGGGTCGCGGGCGAGAAGAGGTCGAGCACATCGGTTGCCACGTCATCCATGATGCGCGGCACCACCGACAGTTTCGGACGGTCCGGCCAGGATCACGCTCTGGGCGAACTGCGGGAACGTCACATCGACCCGCGGCTCGTCGGTGATCAGCCGGTACTCGCGGTCGAGCGGCGTCCAGTAGGAAAAAGGGGCCTGGTCCAGCTTGGTGTGGTCGGCCAGCACGTACGCCTCGGCGCCCGCGTGGAGCATTGCGTGCTTGACCACCGACTGTTCCAGTGACGGGCAGCACAGCCCTCGGTCGGCGACCACGCCGTCCGCTCCCAGAAACACCCGGTCGGGTGAGATGTGCCGCAGCTGCGCGAGCACGCTCTCCCCGAGGACCGCTTCGTCGGTGTGCTGCAGCCGGCCGCCGAGGACGATGAGGTCGATCCCGGCGAAGCCCGCGAGCTCGCGGATCGCGGCGACGCCGTTGGTCACCACGGTCAGCCCCTCGCGGTGGGCGAGGTGCCGGGCGAGCCTGCCGGTGGTCGTGCCGGCGTCGAGCAGCACCACCTCGCCGTCCTTGACCAGCGCGGCGGCCTCCCGGGCGATGGCCTCCTTGGCCGCCGCGTTCTCCCGGTCCTTCTCGCGGGGGCTGCGTTCGGTGTCGAGCGCGCCGCCGTAGGTGCGGACGACGTGGCCCGCCCCGGCGAGCGAGGCGAGGTCGCGGCGGATCGTCGACTCGGAGACGCCGAACTCCTCGGCCAGCTCCGCGATGCCGCCGGCGCCCTCGCGGACGGCTTCCAGCAGCATCGCGCGCCGGTCACGGGTGCCTGGTCGCGGCTGGGACATGCGCCGACCCTTCCACAGTCGCGGGTTTCAACCCGAAGAACGCCAGCCCGGCGGCCACGGCGAGGAACGCGGCCAGTACGACGAACCCGGTGGTCGCGGTGCCGGTGACGTCGGTGAGCCAGCCGACCAGGTACGGGCCGGCGAACCCGCCGAGGTTGCCCAGCGCGTTGATCAGGCCCATCGCCACGGCGACGACCTCGATGCCGAGGACCCGGCTGGGGATGGCCCAGAACGGCCCGTACGGCATGTAGACGCCGGTCGCCACGACGCAGAGCAGCAGCAGCTGCACGGCCGCCGGCCAGTGCCCGAGGTTGCCCAGCAGCAGCCCGGCGATCGCGACGAGCAGCGGCACGGTGACCGCGAGCCGCCGGTTGCCGGTGCGGTCGGACCAGTGCGCGCACGCGACCATCCCGGCCAGCGCCAGCACGTACGGCACGGCCGACAGGAAGCCGACGGCGGTGGCCGAGCCGCCGGTCATCGTCTTCACCACCGACGGCAGCCACAGCGAGAAGCCGTAGAAGCCGGTGATCCAGAAGAAGTAGACGCCGACCAGCAGCAGCACTTGGCGGTTCGCCAGCGCTTGCCGGTAGCCCTGCTTCGCGAACGCCGGTTTGGCGTCCTCTTCGGCCTTCAAGGTGGTTTCGAGGTACTCGCGTTCCGCCGCGGAAATCCACCGGGCCCGGGCCGGCCGGTCGGCCACCGCGAACCACCAGACGACCGCCCACACCAGTGGTGGCAGCCCCTGCAGGACGAACACCCAGCGCCAGGACATGTGGTCGAGCATGAACCCGGACAGCGGTGACATGAGGATCGCCGAGATCGGCAGGCACGTCATCCACAGCGCGTTCGCCCGCGCCCGCTCGGCCTGCGGGAACCAGGACGCCAGCAGGATCAGCACGGCCGGCCACACCCCGCCCTCGAACAACCCGAGCAGCAGCCGGGCCAGGTACAGCTGCGTTTCGTTCCGCACCAGCCCGCACAACACCGCCGCGACCGCCCAGGCGACCATCAGGATCAGCACCGTCTTGCGGGCGCTCCACCTGGCGGCCAGCACCGCCGCCGGGATCTGCAGCACGAGGTAGCCGACGAAGAAGATGCCGCTCGCGAGCCCTTTGGCACTGGCGGACAACGGGAAGTCGTCGCCGATGTAGGGCAGGATCACCGCGACGTTCGTGCGGTCGAGGTAGGCCAGCATGTACATGACCACCGCGACCGGGATGACGTACGCCCAGCGCTTGCGGGGGATCACCGGAGGCTCGGCGGGTAGATGACGGGCAGCTTCCGCGCGTACGGCGCCAGGGTGGCCGCCGCCTTGAACGCCGCCCGCATGGTGCCGTGCGACGCCCGGCCGGTGCCGGCGATGTCGAACGCCGTGCCGTGGTCGACCGAGGTGCGCAGGATCGGCAGGCCGACCGTCACCGACACGGTGCCGTCGAAGTCGTACGTCTTCGCCGCGATGTGCCCCTGGTCGTGGTAGAGCGAGAGCACGCCGTCGAACCGGCCCTGTATCCCTTGGTGGAACACGGAATCCGCGGGGATCGGGCCGACCACGTCGAGCCCGGCGACCCGCGCGGCGGCGACCGCCGGGGCGATCGCGATGATCTCCTCGTCGCCGAACTTGCCGTTCTCCCCGCCGTGCGGGTTCAACGCCGCCACCGCCAGCCTCGGTTTCTCGGTGCCGAAGACCTCCAGCGCCGTGTACGCCTCACGGATCGCGTGCTCGATGTTCTCCCGGGTGATCCGGCCGATCGCTTCGCGCAGGGAAAGGTGCCGCGTGGCGAAGAAGATCTTCAGCCCGGAGACCCAGAACATCGTGTTGAACCGGGTCGAACCGGTCAGCTCGCCGAGCATCTCGGTGTGCCCGAGGTGCCGCGAACCCGCCGCCCAGATGGCCTCCTTGTTGATCGGCGCGGTCACGACCGCGCCGACCTCGCCCTTCAGCGCGAGCCCGGTCGCGACCTCGATCGCCCCGACCGCCGCCGCGCCCGCCGTGGCGTTCACCTCGCCCCACGGCAGGTCTTCGGTGACGACGCCGAGGTTGAGCACGTCGATCACGCCGGTGGTGAAGCGCGCGTCGGCGACCGTGGCGATCGGGTTGATCTCCAGGTGCAGGCCCAGGTGCCGGACCAGGCGCTCCAGCACGATCGCGTCACCCACCGCCACGCCGTGCGCCAGCTGGAGGGCCTCGGGCTCGGCGAGGGTCTTCAGCGCGATTTCCGGGCCGATGCCGACGGGGTCGCCGAGGGTGACGGCGAGAACGGGGAGGTCGCTCACGGGTTTTTCCTTCCGGTGGCCAGGACGGGGTCGCGGAGTTCCAGGGGTGTTCGCCTGCCCGGAACACGGTGCTCGACCGCCGGAAGTTCGCCTTCGGCAGCAGTGTGTGACGGCGAGCCGTGCCGGGTACCCGTGATCACCTTGGACCTCCGATCCTGCGCATTCCGGTCAACTCCGATGACCGAACCGTGCAACTATCGTGCACCTTGATCGACGTCCACGTCAAGGAGCAGTGACTTTCCCGGGTCCGCACGCACGGTGACCGCGCGCATGGCAGCATCACGCGGGCGCCGTCGTGGCGTGTTTTCGCGAAGGGGAGTGCTGTGCGGATCCTGTCGGTGGACCTCGGGACGTCCAACACCGTCGCCGTGCTTTCGGCGCACGGCATGCCGCCCCGGGTCGTCGAAGTGGACGGCTCGGCCAACATGCCGTCGGCGGTGTTCGCCACCGAAGAGGGCACGATCATGGTCGGCCGCGACGCCGAGCGGCGCGCCCGGCTCGACCCGACGCGCTTCGAACCGAACCCCAAGCGCCGCATCGACGAGCAGACCCTGCTGCTCGGCACCGACGTCGTCCCGGTGACCGACGCGCTGGCCGCCATCCTGCGCCGGGTGCTCGAAGAGACCTCCCGCCAGCTCGGCGGCGAGCAGCCCGACGAGGTCCGGCTGACCCACCCCGCGCAGTGGGGGCAGACGCGCCGGAACGTGCTGATGTCCGCCGCCCGGCTCGCCGGGATGGGCCCGAACATCCTGCTGGTGCCCGAGCCGGTCGCCGCCGCGGCGCACTTCGCGTCCTTCCCCGGCAAGTCGCTCGCGCCCGGCCAGGCGCTCGCCGTCTACGACCTCGGCGCGGGCACCTTCGACGTCGCGGTCGTCGGCGCCACCCAGAACGGGTTCACCGTGCTCGCCGAGGACGGCCTGCCCGACCTCGGCGGCCTCGACGTCGACCAGGCGCTGATGGTGCACGTCGGGCGCGAGGTCTCGCACTCGGACCCGCAGCGCTGGCAGCGGCTGCTGCGCCCGGAGTCCACCGGCGACCGGCGCACCCGGCGCGCGCTGCAGGAGGACGTCAAGGCGGCCAAGGAGGCGCTGTCGCGGCACCCGCAGACCGAGGTGCCGATGCCCGAGCCGTTCAAGGACGTCCTGGTCACCCGCGGCGAGCTGGAAGGCCTGGTCCGGCCGGCGATGCTGCGCAGCGTCGAGCTGCTTTCGCGGACACTGCGGTCGTCCGGGCTGACCCCGGACCGGCTGGCCGGCATCTACCTCGTCGGCGGGTCGAGCCGGCTGCCGCTGGTCGGCACGATGATCGCGGAGAAGCTCGGCGTCGTGCCGGGCAGTCTCGACCAGCCCGAGACCGCCGTCGCGCTCGGCGCGCAGCACGTGGCCCGCGACGGGCTGTCGGTGCGCACCCAGAACGTCGAAGGGGCGGTGGCCGCGGGTGCACCGCCGCAGTACCCGCAGTACGCGCCGCCGCCTCCGCCGCCGCAGTACCCGGGGTACGCGCCCTCGAACTTCCCGCCGAGCGGCCCGCAGCCGGTGCCGTCGAACTTCCCGGCGTACTCGTCCGCGCCGGAGAAGGCCGCGCCCCGCGGGAAGAAGAAGCTGCTGATCGGGATCGCGGCCGCGGTCGTCGTGGCGCTCGCGGTGGGGCTGACGCTGTTCCTCACGTCGTCGTCCTCGGTGGCGACCTACACCGCGGACCAGTGCCGGACGCCGGGACAGGCCGACGACAAGGGCTTCACGGGGTGCCTGCGCCAGCTCGCCGGCAAGATCGCCGACACCGGCGACTGCAAGCCGGGCATGGGCAACGGCCCGGCAGCGCCGTCGCAGAGCCTCGGGGCCGCTTCGACCTGCTCGGCGCCGGGCCGGGCGGGCACGCAGGTGACCTACGTCCACGGCGACAGCGCCGACGCGCTCAAGCAGTACACCGACGGCCTGCTCACCTCGGCGGGCGGCGACCGCACCGAGGCCGACTGGGGCGGCAACGGGCTCAAGGGCCACTACTCGTCGGCCGCGGGAAAGACGTCGGCGGTGCTCGTGTTCACCGTGTCGGACCGGCCGCTGGCCGGGTTCATCTACCAGCTGAACACGAGCGACCAGGCGGCGGCGACCACGCCCGGTACGCTGGCCGACTACTTCGAGGCCAGCGTCCAGCCGGGTCAGTAGGCGGCCGGTGCGCGCCCGCCGGTTAAAGTGGGTCCGATGCGGATCACGGTTTTCCGGCGGCTGATGGCCGAGGAGTTCGGCCCAGGGCGGGCCCAGGTGCTGGCCAGGGACCACGTCCTGAGCGGGCTCGGCGGGCGCACCGTCGACCAGGCGCTGACCGCCGGGATCCCGGCGAAGGAGATCTGGCGTGAGGTCTGCGACGCCTTCGACGTCCCGGCGGAACGGCGCTGACCTGGGGTTGTCTCAGGAGTGGCGACCCGGGCGGGCGAAAATCCTAGCGCAAGGGTGTGTCGCTGCCGACCTCGAACAGGTGTTCGTCTAAGGTGTTGTCCACATCGGGTCCAGCGATCCACAGATTGGGCGCCGCGCCTGGAATTGTCGGTCCCCGCCGCTAGCGTCGGACCGGACAGCTGAAGAACCGACACAGAGCCCCCGGAAAGCCGGGGCTTCGACCAGCGAGGTGGACTTCCATGCCTGCAGCACCCGACAAGGACAAGGCGCTCGAGCTCGCGCTCGCGCAGATCGACAAGCAGTACGGCAAGGGCTCGGTGATGCGCCTGGGCGAGGACACCCGGCCGCCCATCGCCGTGATCCCCACCGGCTCGATCGCCCTCGACGTCGCCCTCGGCATCGGCGGGCTGCCCCGCGGCCGCGTCGTCGAGATCTACGGCCCGGAATCCTCCGGTAAGACGACGGTCGCCCTGCACGCGGTGGCGAACGCGCAGCGCGCCGGCGGCATCGCGGCGTTCATCGACGCGGAGCACGCGCTCGACCCGGAGTACGCGAAGAACCTCGGCGTCGACACCGACGCGCTGCTCGTCTCCCAGCCGGACACCGGTGAGCAGGCCCTCGAGATCGCGGACATGCTGATCCGCTCCGGCGCGCTCGACATCCTCGTCATCGACTCCGTGGCCGCGCTCGTGCCGCGCGCCGAAATCGAGGGCGAGATGGGTGACTCGCACGTCGGTCTCCAGGCGCGGCTGATGAGCCAGGCGCTGCGGAAGATCACCGGTGCGCTGTCCAACTCCGGCACCACCGCGATCTTCATCAACCAGCTCCGCGAGAAGGTCGGCGTCATGTTCGGCTCCCCGGAGACCACCACCGGTGGTAAGGCGCTGAAGTTCTACGCGTCGGTCCGCCTGGACGTGCGCCGCATCGAGACGATGAAGGACGGCGGCGAGGCGGTCGGCAACCGGACCCGCGTCAAGATCGTCAAGAACAAGGTGGCCCCGCCCTTCAAGCAGGCCGAGTTCGACATCCTGTACGGCCAGGGCATCTCCCGCGAGGGCTCGCTCATCGACATGGGCGTCGACCAGGCCATCCTGCGCAAGTCCGGTGCCTGGTACACCTACGAGGGCGACCAGCTCGGCCAGGGCAAGGAGAACGCGCGCCGGTTCCTGCGCGACAACCCGGACATCGCCAACGAGATCGAGAAGCGGATCAAGGAGAAGCTCGGCATCGGGCCGCAGCTCGACGCGGAAGCCGTCGAGGCGGTTCCGGCGCCGGTCGACTTCTGATCGCCCGGTGCGGGAAGCCCGCCGCGGTCGTGGTCCGCGGTGGGCGTGAAGACGAGGAGTGACTCAGGTGGCCAGGGCGCCCAAGGTGCCGCCGGCCGAGCTTCCTCCTGAGGAGCGGTACAAGAAGGCCAAGGAGATCTGCTTCGATCTCCTGGCCGCTCGGCCGCGGACCCAGGAGGAGCTGCGGCAGGCGTTGCACCGCAAGGGGTTCGACGAACAGACCTGCGAAACCCTGCTCGGCAAGCTCGACCGGGCGGGGCTGGTCAACGACGCGGAGTTCGCGGAGCTGTGGGTGAAATCCCGGCACGCGAACCAGGGCCTGTCCCGCACCGCGCTGGTGGCCGAGCTGCGGCGCAAAGGTGTCGATGGCGAGGTCGCGGCGCAGGCGGCCGGTGAGGTCGACCGCGAGTCCGAGGAGCAGATGGCCAGGGAACTGGTCCGCAAGCGCCTCGGCTCGCTCGGCAACGTCGACGAACAGACCGCCCTGCGGCGGCTGCTCGGCTTCCTCGCACGGAAGGGCTACCCGCAGGGGCTCGCCTACACCGTGATCAGGGAGGAGCTCCGCGCGTACGGCGCGGAGTCCACCCTGCTCGACGACGCCGTCATCGACTGACCGGTGCCCGGCGCCGGCTGAGGGGCCGGAGCCTGCCGCCGACCTGGTACCGCCGGAGGCGGGCCGGGCCCGCGGGTGAGCGGAGGCTTTTCCGACCTGGTGCCGGGGTGGCTGTGCGCATCGGTGGGTCAGGAGCGGGCCTCGCCCACCTGGCTCCCGGGGCGGAGCTCCGGGCCGGCGGCCAGGATGCTCGGGCCGGCTTGGCCGGGGCGGGCGATCGGCATGCGGCGGTCCGGAGGGAGTCGGGCCGAGGCCTTACCGAACTGGTGCTGGGATGGCTGTGCGCATCGGTGGGTCAGGAGCGGGCCTCGCCCATCTGGCTCGGGGCGCGGAGTTCCGGGCCGGCAGCCGGGGTGCTCGGACTGGCGGCCTGGGTGCTCGGGCCGGCCTGGCCGGGTCGCCGCGCGATTGGCACTCGACGGTCCGAGCGGTGCTTGCGGACCGCCAGCAGCAACACCGCCAGCAAGCCCATGGCGACGCACGTCACCACGGCCGTCAGGACCAAGAACTCGTTCAGCTGCCCGGCCGCCAGGTACGCGCCCAGGGCCACCGCCACCAGGGCGCACACCGCCCTGTCCACAATGGACTCCATGGACAGGAGCGTCGCCCGGTAGCGGGAGTCCGGGATCGAGTCGTTCAGCAGCTGCTTCTGGACCGGGAACGCGATGCCCGTCGCCACCGCGAACACGCACAGCAGCACCACCGCCGGGAAGGAGCCCACGAACACGATCACCCCGAGGCACAGGGCCATCACGATCGTCAGGGTGAACACCGAACCCACCGGGCCGATCGCGCGGCGGAGCCGGTGGGGGCGGGTCGCGCCGAGGGCCTCGAAGACCGTCATCGCGGCCAGGACCGCGCCGTACCAGTTCACCGACAGCGACTTCGACTCCAGGATCGGCTGGAACAGGTTCACCTGGCAGATCCGCACCAGCGTGAACATCGCGACGCCCTGCACCATCAGCAGCACCAGCCAGCGGGACGACCGCAGCGCCGACAGTGCGCCGCCGACGCCCGCGAGGAGCGAGGCCGTCTTGCCGGTCACGCGGCGGCCGCCGGGGATCGGCGGGAGCTTGGCCGCGAAGACCAGCGCGATGGCCGCGTTGATCGCCGTCAGCCAGTACGGAGAAGGGAGGCTCCAGGACATCAGCAAGCCGATCACCGGCCAGAACAGGATCTTGCCGACCAGGCTGTACGCGCGGCCGACCCCCTCCACGCGGAGGTAGTGTTCCCCCGCGCCGGAGGCGTGCAGGTACTCGTACAGGTACGCGCTCTGCGCGCCGGACACCAGCGAGCGGGCCATGGCGATCAGGACGAAGTGCACCAGGAACCCGGTGTACGAGCCCAGGAACACCGGCACCAGGTTCGCCGCCACCAGCACGCCGGCGCCCGCCGTCAGCGAGGTGCGGTAGTCGAAGCGGTCGGCGATCATCCCGGTCGGGATCTCGAGCAGGCAGAACACGATGTAGTAGATGCTCTGGATGCCGAAGATCTCGCCGTCGGAGAGCCCGATGAGCTTCTGGTACGAGTAGAAGATCGGCACCCACAGCAGCAGGCCGAAGAAGAACTGGAAGCCGTAGGTCAGCCGGACGGCGCGCTGAACGGCGGGTGGCGCGGGCAGGCGAAGGCCCAGCATGGTCGTTTCTCCCGGGAAGGTCAGGCCGAATAGGGGCGCAGCTGCACGAGGTGGAGGTGCTCGCCGTCGGCGAGCCACTCGACGTCCACCGGTGTGTCGAACGTGTAGTCGGGCGAGAAGTGGCCCTGCAGCAGGCGACCGGCGATCGCCAGCCGCTGCAGCTGGTCGTGGGCCCGCGCGTCGAGGTCCGCGGGTGCGTCGCCCAGTGACAGCGTGCGGCCGCCGCCCTCGACCGTCGAATACAGGTACTGCATCGGCAGGGCCGTGCCGTCGACGACGTCCGTCACGCGCGGCGACACGTTGACGTACACCGTGCGGAAGTCCGCGCGGTTCATCGGGTTCGTCGTCACCAGCACCCCGCCGAAGTCCGCCGCGACCTGCTCCTGGATCACCACGCCCATGTAGCACTCGTCGAGGGAGATCCCGGCCTGCTGCCGCAGCCGGACGCTGCGCACGGACACCAGCGACGCCCAGACCTCCTTGACACTGGCGAAGATCCGCTCGGCCGTCGTGACGTGGTTGTGCGACTCGTAGATCCCGGCGGCCGAGAACCCGGCGAGGTCCTCGGCGTTCGACGAGCTGCGCACCACGAACGCCCGCACCCCCGCCAGCTGAGACACCAGCGCCGAGTCGATCTCGCCGGCGAGCGCGCCCGGCAGGCGCGCCGACCGGATCAGGCCCTGCAGCTCGACGCACAGCGGCTCGATCTCACGCGCATCCAGCTCCAGCGCCATCTTCAGCTTGCCGATGGCCTGCTGGATCCGCGGCGACGACTCCAGGAACCGCCGTTGCAGCGAGAACGGCAGCGCGATGCCGCGCGGGACGCGGACGTGCTCGTCGAGCAGGCGGCGGCCGCCGCACCGAGGTCGGCGCCGGGCGGGACGTCCAGCAGCCGGGCCAGGTACGGCAGCAGGCTGTCCCGCGGCGGCCGCGGCACCTGGTAGAAGCCCAGCAGCCGCTGCGACCCGTGCGCCAGCACGTGGTGCAGTTCGCCGAGGTTGGCCGCCTTGGTGCCGTAGCGGTGGCGGTCGGCCGCGCGCAGCCGGGCGAGGTTCACGATCGGGCTGTGGTCGGCCTCCGGCTGCTCCAGGGTGACGCGCTGGGCGTACCACGACGGCGGCGCCGCGTCGGCCGGCTCGTCGACCTCACGCAGGGACAGCGCCTGGGCGTCCACTGTGTACTCGACCCACTTGCCGTCGAGCCCGCGGCGCTCGATCTCGGCCGGCGCACCGAGCTGGACGGCGTTGGGGATCTGCCAGCCGGTGGCGAGGACGTTGGTGTGCGACAACGGTGTCGTGTGCCGGGCGTTGATGATCCCGGCCAGCCGCGGGATGTCGTCGGGCACCCGGTCCATCACGATGATGTCGGACCAGTCCAGCTTCGCGGCGCGGTACTCGGCCTCGGTGCGGAACAGGCGCAGCCGTCCGACGGCCGTGCCCGGGTTCAGCGGCACGAACGGCGCCGTGGAGAACAGCTCGTGCGCGAAGACGCGCGGCAGCCCGCTCGCCGGGATCTCCCGGACGATCCGCTCCTGCAGCTGGTTGGCCGGCTTGAACAGCAGCGGCAGGGACGGGTCCACGTACTGGGTGACGAAGGCGTGGAACTCCCGGATCAGCTCGGCCGGCATGGTGTCGACCTCGACCGTCTCCAGTGAAAGCATCTGCGGGTGCAGAGCGAGAATGCCGAGCAGGAACCGGCGGCCGGGCGCGTGATAGAACGCCTCGTTGTACGAGTCGATCTCGGCGCGCACGCGTTCTTCCGCGACGCCGAGGATCTCTTCGCCGATATAGATCGCGTGAAAGGAATGCCGCGCGTTGTTCAGGAAGTGGATCTTCGCCTGCTCGCGGTCGACCACGACCTTGACGAAGGAATAGCCGCCGAGAGTGCCGCCGAGCTGCTGGAGTGCGGACACCGAAAGGCGTTCGCCGACGAGAGCGGCGACGGTCTCGGGGGCAGGACTGGGCGCGACCACGCTGGTCAGTGACACGGATTCTCCTCGCTGGAAATAGCGAGGGGAAACGATAACAGGCCGGTAAATCACCCACCTGCTCGGTGAATGCGCCATTCAGCGGGATGGATGACCGGCGCCACACCCGCTCGGAGCACCGTTCCAGCGCGCTGGAACGGTGCTCCCGGGATGCGGACGCTCATTCGGCCGTCCGGGTGCTGCGACGACGCGGGGTGATCTCCGCTACAGCGCGGCCGCTTCCGCGGCCAGCTTCTCGATCGTGGCGGGGTCGAGCGAGGCCGTCAGCCACGAACCGCCGATGCAGCCGACGTTCGGCAGCGCCAGGTAGGACGGCGCCGAGGCCACCGTGATCCCGCCGGTGGGGCAGAAGCGCAGGGACGGCAACGGACCCGCGATCGCCTTCAGGTACGCGACGCCGCCGGACGCCTCCGCCGGGAAGAACTTCAACGCCGTCAGCCCGCGCTCGGCCAGCCGCATCGCCTCCGACACCGTGCTCGCGCCGGGCAGGAACGGCAGCCCGGACTCGAAGCACGCGTCGACGACCGAGTCCGTGCACCCGGGCGTCACGAGGAACTTCGCGCCCGCGTCGGCCGCCTGCTTCGCGTGTTCGGGCGCGGTGACGGTGCCGGCGCCGATGACGATCTCCGGCACCTCCGCGGCGACGCGCTCGATCGCGGACAACGCGGCCGGGGTGCGCAGGGTCAGCTCGATGACCCCGATCCCGCCGGCGAGCAGGGCCCGGGCCGTGGGCACCGCGTCGGCGGCGTCTTCGATCACCACCACGGGCATCACGGGGGACAGCTCGAGCAGGTCCTGACCGGTGGTCACTGACCGACCTCCTGTGTTGTGAAAGCGGGCGTTCCGAAGTGCTCCGGGGTCAAGCCGCCGAACACCGAAGCGCCCTGGTCAGCGGGGCCGACCGCCCGGCGCAACGCGGCGAACAGCTCTCGGCCGGTGCCGGTCCAGGATGCTTCGGACGGCGGCGAGTCCACAAGCTCGCGGCGGGCGAGTTCTTCGTCACCGACGAGCACGTCGAGCGAGCCCGAAGTGGCGTCGAGGCGGATGACGTCGCCGTCGGCGATGCGGGCGATCGGGCCGCCCGCGGCCGCTTCCGGCGTCACCTGGATCGCCGCCGGGATCTTGCCCGACGCGCCCGACATCCGGCCGTCGGTGAGCAACGCCACCGCGTACCCGCGGTCCATCAGCACGCCGAGAGCCGGCGTCAGGCCGTGCAGCTCCGGCATGCCGTTGGCCCGCGGGCCCTGCTGCCGGAGCACCACGACGACATCCCGGTTCAGCTCGCCCGCGTCGAACGCCGCCTTGAAGCCCTCCTGCGTGGTGAACACCCGGGCCGGCGCCTGGACGACGCGGTGCTCGGGCGCCACCGCGGACACCTTGACCACCCCGCGGCCGAGGTTGCCCTCGACCATCCGCAACCCGCCGTCCGCGGCGAACGGCCGCCAGACCGGGCGCAGCACCTCTTCGTCGAGGCTGCGCGTGGGCACGTCCCGCCAGACCAGCTCGCCGTCGGACAGGATCGGCTCGGCGCGGTAGCGGTGCAGCCCGAACCCGGCCACCGTGTGCACGTCCTCGTGCAGCAGCCCGGCGTCGAGCAGCGTGCCGACCAGGAACTGGATGCCGCCGGCGGCGTGGAAGTGGTTGATGTCGGCGCTGCCGTTCGGGTAGACCCGGGCCAGCAGCGGCACGACGGCCGACAGGTCCGAAAAGTCGTCCCAGGTCAGCTGGATGCCCGCGGCCGCGGCGATGGCGACCAGGTGCATCGTGTGGTTGGTCGACCCGCCGGTGGCGAGCAGCGCGATGACGCCGTTGACGAACGCCTTCTCGTCGAGGATCCGCGAGACCGGCGTGTACTCCTCGCCGCGCGAGATCGCCACGACCCGCCGCCCGGCCTCCTCGGTCAGCGCCTGACGCAAGGACGAGCCCGGCTGGACGAAGCTGGCGCCCGGCAGGTGCAGGCCCATCACCTCGACGACCATCTGGTTGGAGTTGGCCGTGCCGTAGAAGGTGCACGTGCCGGCCGAGTGGTACGACGCGGCTTCGGCGTCGAGGAGGTCTTCGCGGGTCGCGAGTCCTTCGGCGTACAGCTGCCGGACGCGCGCCTTCTCCTTGTTCGGCAGCCCGGAGTTCATCGGGCCCGCCGGAACGAGCAGGGCAGGCAGGTGACCGAAGGACAGCGCCCCGATCAGCAGGCCGGGCACGATCTTGTCGCAGACGCCCAGCAGCAGGCATGCGTCGAACATGTCGTGGGAGAGCGCGATCGCCGTCGACATCGCGATGACCTCGCGGCTGAACAGCGACAGCTCCATGCCCGCGCGGCCCTGCGTGATCCCGTCGCACATCGCGGGCACGCCGCCGGCGAACTGGGCGACCCCGCCGGCCGAGCGCACCGACTTCTTCAGCCACGCCGGGTACTCCTGCATCGGCTGGTGCGCCGACAGCAGGTCGTTGTAGGAGGACACGATCGCGACGCCGGGAGCGCGCGCGGCCCGCAGCGCCTCCTTGTCGACGCCGTCCATCGCGGCGAAACCGTGGGCGAGGTTGCTGCACGCGAGGCCGCGGCGAACGGGGCCGTCGGCGTACGCGGCGGCCGTGCGGTCGAGGTAGGCGGTGCGGGTCGCGGCACTCCGCGCGGCGATCCGCGCGGTGACTTCGGCGACGATGTCGTTCACGGGACGCAGCGGGGTGGGGGTGGGGCTCATGTCCGGCTCCGGATCACTGGTGTGGGGTGGTCCGCGGGACGGCAGCGCTGACGCCTCTGGGTCGTGACCCTGGCCACACTACCTCGCCGAAACGCCGAATCAAAATCGATTCAGAAGATCGATTTGCGTGACCCCGATCACCTTCGGAACCGTTAGTGTGCTAGTTGTCACACTGCACGACGCGAGGCAGAGCCTTAGCCGGTTCCCTGCCAGCCCCACCACCACGGGAGGCATGATGTCCACCTCCGAGATCGCCGAGCTGCGGCGAACCATCGGCCAGCTCCGGCAGTGCGTCGGCGCACTGCGCTCTCGCTACGGCGACGCGTCGGCGGTGCGCCGGCTCGCCAACGACGTCGAGCGCCTCGACATCGACATCGCGGACCTCGACGGCGTGCCCCTCGCGGTGCCCGCGCAGGCGAAGGCGGCGGAACGCGTCCCCGTCCCCGACACCCCTTACGACCCGGCGCTGTGGCACGGCGCCGATGACGAAGGCGTCGGCGGCTACAAGCGCGACCAGCGGTGAGCGCACCCGCTGACAACGGCGTCGGCACCGGCGTCCGGGCTCCCAAGCGGGCCCGGATCGCCGAGCGCACCCTCCGCACGGACCGGTGGTGGCTGCAGCCGCTGCTGACCGTGCTCGGACTGTCGGCGTTCATCATCTACGCGACGGTCCGGTCGTTCGTGCGCACCGCGTACTGGGTGCCCGAGTACCACTACCTGACCCCGTTCTACTCGCCCTGCCTGTCCACCTCCTGCGTCGAGGGTTCGAGCCACTTCGGCCACTGGTTCGGCGACCTGCCCGGCTGGATCCCGCTCGGGTTCGTCGTGCTGCCGTTCCTGCTCGGCTTCCGGCTGACCTGCTACTACTACCGCAAGGCCTACTACCGGTCGGTGTGGTTCTCCCCGCCCGCCTGCGCCGTCGCCGAGCCGCACGCCAAGTACACCGGCGAGACGCGGCTGCCGCTGATCATCCAGAACGTCCACCGCTACTTCTTCTACGTGGCGCTGCTCGTCTCGCTGGTCAACACCTACGACGCGATCACGGCGTTCCACGGGAAGACCGGCGGCTTCGGCTTCGGGCTGGGCAACGTCATCCTGCTCGCCAACGTGGTGCTGCTCTGGGCGTACACGCTGTCCTGCCACTCCTGCCGGCACGTGACCGGCGGCCGGCTGAAGCACTTCTCCAAGCACCCGGTGCGCTACTGGATCTGGACGCAGGTCACGAAGCTCAACACCCGCCACATGACGCTGGCCTGGACGACGCTCGGCACGCTGGTGCTGACCGACCTCTACGTCATGCTCGTGGCCAGCAACGCGATCTCGGACCTGAGATTCGTCAACTAACGCACTCCTCTCCCAGCAACGAAGTCCCCCAGTTCCGAGGTGGAATCCCTACATGACCGAGGTCGAACGGCACAGCTACGACGTGGTGGTGATCGGTGCCGGTGGCGCCGGTCTGCGCGCCGTGATCGAAGCCCGTGAACGCGGCTTCCGCGTCGCCGTCGTGTGCAAGTCCCTGTTCGGCAAGGCGCACACGGTGATGGCCGAGGGCGGGTGCGCGGCCTCGATGGGCAACGCGAACTCGAACGACAACTGGCAGGTCCACTTCCGCGACACCATGCGCGGCGGCAAGTTCCTCAACAACTGGCGGATGGCCGAGCTGCACGCCAAGGAGGCGCCGGACCGCGTCTGGGAGCTCGAGACCTACGGCGCGCTCTTCGACCGCACCGCCGACGGCCGGATCAGCCAGCGCAACTTCGGCGGGCACACGTACCCGCGGCTCGCGCACGTCGGCGACCGCACCGGGCTCGAGCTGATCCGCACGATGCAGCAGAAGATCGTTTCGCTGCAGCAGGAGGACTTCGCCGAGACCGGGGACTACGAGGCGAAGATCAAGGTCTTCGCCGAGTGCACGGTCACCGAGCTGCTCACCACCGACGGCCGGATCGCCGGCGCGTTCGGCTACTGGCGCGAGAGCGGGCGGTTCATCCTCTTCGAGGCGCCCGCGGTCGTGCTCGCCACCGGCGGCATCGGCAAGTCGTTCAAGGTGACGTCGAACTCGTGGGAGTACACCGGCGACGGCCACGCGCTGGCCCTGCGGGCGGGCGCGAAGCTGATCAACATGGAGTTCGTCCAGTTCCACCCGACCGGGATGGTCTGGCCGCCGAGCGTCAAGGGCATCCTCGTCACCGAGGGCGTGCGCGGTGACGGCGGGGTGCTCAAGAACTCCGACGACAAGCGGTTCATGTTCGAGTACGTGCCCGAGGTGTTCAAGGGCCAGTACGCGGAAAGCGAAGAGGAAGCCGACCGCTGGTACACCGACGCGGACAACAACCGGCGCACGCCGGACCTGCTGCCCCGCGACGAAGTGGCCCGCGCGATCAACTCCGAGGTCAAGGAGGGCCGTGGCTCCCCGCACGGCGGCGTCTTCCTCGACATCGCCAGCCGGCTGCCGGCCGAGGAGATCCGCAAGCGGCTGCCGTCGATGTACCACCAGTTCAAGGAACTGGCGGACGTCGACATCACCGCGGAGCCGATGGAGGTCGGCCCGACCTGCCACTACGTGATGGGCGGCATCGAGGTCGACCCGGACACGGCGGCGGCGAGCGTGCCCGGCCTGTTCGCGGCCGGCGAGTGCTCGGGCGGCATGCACGGCTCCAACCGGCTCGGCGGCAACTCGCTGTCCGACCTGCTGGTGTTCGGCCGCCGCGCGGGTCTGGGCGCGGCCGAGTACGTGTCCGGTCTCGAGGGCAGGCCCGCGCTCAGCGAGTCCGATGTGGACGCCGCGGCGAAGATGGCGCTCGCGCCGTTCGACCCGCCCGCCGGTGCCTCGGCCGAGAACCCGTACACGCTGCACACCGAGCTGCAGCAGTCGATGAACGACCTGGTCGGCATCATCCGCAAGGCCGGCGAGATCGAGCAGGCGCTGGTGAAGCTGGCCGAGCTGCGGGAGCGCATCCTCCACGTGACCGTGGAGGGCCACCGGCAGTTCAACCCCGGCTGGCACCTGGCGATCGACCTGCGCAACATGCTGATGGTCAGCGAGTGCGTCGCCAAGGCGGCGCTGACGCGCACCGAAAGCCGCGGCGGGCACACGCGCGACGACTTCCCGGGCATGGAACCGGACTGGCGCAACAAGCTCCTCGTGTGTTCGGCGGCTCCGGGCGACAACCCGGTGGTGCCGGACATCGCCGTCGAGGTGAAGGAGCAGGTGCCGCTGCGGCAGGACCTGCTGGAGCTGTTCGAGTTCGGTGAACTCGGGAAGTACTACACCGATGCGGAGCTCGAAACGCACCCCGGGAGCAAAGCATGAGCTATAAGGCGAGTTTCCGGGTCTGGCGCGGCGACGCCGACGGCGGCGGGCTGCAGGACTTCACGGTGGAGGTGAACGAGGGCGAGGTCGTCCTCGACATCATCCACCGGCTGCAGGCCACGCAGGCCGCGGACCTCGCCGTCCGCTGGAACTGCAAGGCGGGCAAGTGCGGCTCGTGCTCGGCGGAGATCAACGGCCGCCCGCGCCTGCTGTGCATGACGCGGATGTCGACGTTCACCGAGGACGAGGTGATCACGGTGACGCCGATGCGGACGTTCCCGGTGATCCGCGATCTCGTCACCGACGTGTCGTTCAACTACACGAAGGCGCGCGAGATCCCGTCGTTCACCCCGCCGGCGGACCTGAAGCCGGGCGAGTACCGGATGCAGCAGGTCGACGTCGAGCGGTCGCAGGAGTTCCGCAAGTGCATCGAGTGCTTCCTGTGCCAGAACACCTGCCACGTGGTGCGTGACCACGAGGAGAACAAGGAAGCCTTCGCCGGGCCGCGGTACCTGATGCGCATTGCGGAGCTGGAGATGCACCCGCTGGACGTCGCCGACCGCCGCGACGCGGCGCAGGACGAGCACGGGCTCGGGTACTGCAACATCACGAAGTGCTGTTCGGAGGTGTGCCCGGAGGGGATCCACATCACGGACAACGCGCTGATCCCGATGAAGGAGCGCGTCGCGGACCGGAAGTACGACCCGATCGTGTGGCTGGGCAACAAGCTCTTCCGCCGGGACAAGTAGGGCTTTCTCCCTCGACGCTCGCGAACCGTGCCTCGGGCCGGTTCGCGAGCGTCTTTTTACTATGCCTCGGGCGGCACGATCTTTGCTTCCATGCCTGCGTGCTCGGTCAAGAGGTAAAGCAGGTTCGAGCCGTCGATGAGCTCGAGCGGCTTGCCGGCGGCGAAGTCGTAGCTCGCCGGGCCGTAACCGGATGTGGTCACCAGGATGCCCTTGGACGCACCCTCGTTCTGCATCGTTCCGAAAAGGTCGCGGACAGCCGACACGTCGACGGTATTGCGGTACCGCTTGGCCTGGATGACCACCTTCCCGCCGAAGATGGGACGCGGATCGAACGCGACGCAGTCGACGCCGCCGTCACGCGATGGGCGGGTTTGCTTGGTGTCGAGGCCCATTTTGCTGAACAAGTTCTGGATGAGGGCTTCGAACTCGCTGGGAGTCAGCTCCATGAGGTTCGGTCGCTGGTCGAGGCCCGAGAGGACATCTGTTTCTTCGATGAACCGCTTGTCCACCATGTCGAACTCCAGCACCGGACGGACCGGGGCGAGGTCGCTCGGTCGCTTGGACACCGACGCGTTCAACCGTTCCAGACAGGCGAGGGGCTCGACTAGGGCCAGATCGAGGTCGGCGAAAACCTCACGGGTGGTGCGGACGGTGACGAGGCAGGGGCGCACCTCCTTCCCGGTCCCGGGGTCGGTCGTGGTGACCATGCCGTTGAAGACGACGGTATCGACGAGCCCGGTCCGGTCTGCCTCGAAGATCTCGTGAAGGGTCCGGAGGGCGATCTGGGCGACGACGGAGCCGTACAGAGCCTTGATGTCCCGTGCCGGTCTAGTGGTGGAACTCACCTCGTCCTTCGACTTGACGTACTTGTATTCGCGCACAGCCGGAACACAGGTGAGGTCCGGTAGTTCGTACTCCACGACGAGCTGGGTGGATTCGGGGATATAGGCCAGCCGGTACTGCTGGGGGAACTTGTCCGGGTAATCGGAGTTGGCGAGGACCAGGGTGAAGTACTCGAGAACTGCCTGAGGCTCACGGCGGGCGAAGGCAGCCGCCAGGGCGGCCACGTCGGCGTTGTGCGCTGAGACTTCGCGTTCCCGCTCCGCGCATTGCTCGTCGTAAGCCGCCTTGGCCTTCTTCAATGCCTCACCACGCATTAGCTCGGCCTGGTGGTGTTTACGCGCTGCAGCTGCATTGCGCTGCTGCAGTGCGCCGAGCTCCTGTTGCCAGGCAGCGTGAGCCTGAGAGAACCTTTGCTGGGCCGCGAGGACGTCCCGCTCGTACTTGCCCTTGCCGAAGACCTTGGCCATTCCGGTCGGCGGAGGCGGGGTGAATTGGCCGAACGACGGTTCTGGAGGCGCGTTCTCGAGCCGTGGTGGTGGGGTGGGGCGCCCGATGGCTCCCGGTTCGAACGGTGGGTGCTCAACGGTGCGCTTCAGCGATTCAAGGTCGATGAAGTCGTCGACTTCGAGTGTCGCGGAGAGGAGCTGTTCCAGCTCTGCCACCTCGGCTTCGAGGTCGGCGTTCTGACTGGCCACCCGCGCCTGCTGGAGTTCGAGGTGGGCTTGCTTCTGCTGCTTGATGGCGTCGGCCCGCGCTCGGGCGTCGGCCTTCGCATGCTGTTCTGCCAATCGCAAAGCCACTGCTTGGGTGCGGAGAGCTTCCCGTTCCGCCCGTTGTGCGTCCCGCTGCGCCTGCGCTTGCTGGCGTGCATAGGTTGCCGCCGCTCGCTGCCTCTCCCGCTGGCGACGAGCTGCGTCCCGCTGCATCTGAACGAGAATCCCGGTACGCCGTGCCATCGGTGCTTCGCCCCCTCCAGGTCGCTGATCAATCGGCATGAACCGGCTTCGGACATGGCTGAATGCACAGTGCGCCGACGTGGTTGTTGATCGCTGACCGAAGAACAACTGATACGCCTTGTGATCGTTCCGTTATGGCGGTCGCCTGTTTTGCCTTGGTGCCGTGGACGGCAGTATGGCGGTATGGAGATCGCAATACTGCCGCCGTCGGCGGACCGGGCCGTGATCGAACGGGTCACGGCGTTGGTCAACCACGTCTACGCCGAGTCCGAGAAGGGGCTCTGGCGGGAGAACACCGACCGGACCTCCGCCGAGGAGGTCGCGGGGTTCGTGGCGGCCGGGGAGATCGCCGCCGCCTTCGTGGACGGGGAGCTTGCCGGGTCGGTGCGGGTGCAGCGGCTCGATGAGGCGACCGGTGAGTTCGGCATGCTCGCCGCCGATCCGGCTCGGCGCGGACTCGGTGTCGGGCGGGAGCTGGTGCGGTTCGCCGAGCAGGCGAGCCGGGCCGCCGGGTGCCGGGAGATGCAGCTCGAACTGCTCGTGCCGCGGGACTGGACGCACCCGTCGAAGCAGTTCCTCGCCGAGTGGTACGGCCGGCTCGGGTACCGCGTGACCCACCGCGCCGGCCTCGCCGAGGACTACCCGCACCTTGCGCCTTCGCTGGCCACGCCGTGCGATTTCCTCGTCTACCGCAAGGATCTTGCGTGACGGTGCTCGCCGGTGCGCTGGTGTTCGACCCCGACACCGGGGAGCGCACCCGTGCGGATGTGCGGCTGGACGGCTCGCGCATCGCCGAGGTGGGTCTGGGGCTCGACGGCCAGCGCGTCGACTGCTCCGGGGGCCTGCTGATCCCCGGGCTCATCGACTGCCACGTGCACGTGGCTTTCCCGCGGCCCGAGCCGTTGCCGCGCTGTGCGCGGATCCTCGAAGCCGTGCCGGTGCTGCGGGGTCTGCTGGCGCGGGGGATCACCACCGTCCGGGACGCCTGGGGTGCCGACGCCGGGCTCAAGCACGCCCTGCGCGAAGGCTGGATCGCCGGGCCCGACCTGCTGGTCAGCCTGCGTCAGCTGGGCCCGACGGGCGGCCTCGGCGACAGCTGGGAACCGCCCGCCGGGGCCGTCGACCGCTTCGGGGACCCCTCGCTGCCCGACCCGCTCTTCGACGGGCCGGACGCGGCGCGCGCGGCCGTCCGGCGGATGGTGCGGGCGGGCGCCGACTGGATCAAAGTCGGCGCGAGCGGTGCCATGCGAGCGGTCCGCGACGGTACCGACGTCCGGCCGACCGACGATGAGCTCGCCGCGCTGGTCGACGAAGCCCGCCGCTGCGGCCGGGACGTGCTGGCCCACGCGCACACGTCCGCCGCCGTCGTCTCGGCCGCCCGAGCCGGGGCGCGCAGCATCGAGCACGGCACCTTCCTCGACGACGACGCCGTAGCCGCACTCGGGAACGGGTGGTACGTGCCGACGCTTTCGCCGATCAGCGACAGCGAGTTCGCCGAGACGCACCGCCGCTCGCTTCGGCTCGCGGTGGAAGCAGGTGTGCGCGTTGCCGCCGGTTCGGACCTCGCGCCGCGTCCCCATGTCGACTTGACGACCGAGCTGCGGCTGCTGGCCGCGGTGCTCGGCGAGGCGGCTGCCCTGAAGGCGGCCACCTCCGAGGCCGCGCGCCTGCTCCGCCTCGACGACGACCGCGGCCGCGTCGAACCGGGGCTACGGGCCGACCTGGTGCTGCTGGACGGCACGGACCTCGACGTGACCGACCTGCCCGGGCGGACCCGCGCGGTCTGGCACGACGGGGAACGCCTCAGCGCAGGGAGCTGAGCAGGGCGTTCCACGCGGGGTGGGGGACCGCCAGGTGCCCGGCGGCGGGCGCCTTCGAGTCGCGGACCGCGGTGATCCGGGTATCGAGGGCGACTTCCACGCAGGTGCTGTGCTCGGTGTCCGCATCGCTGTGACTGCTCTTGAACCACATCAGTTCGCGGCCCGCCATCGGTCACTCCTTCATGCGCTCGAACTCGTCCGCCAGCCGGATGAGCAACTCCCTCGATTGTCCCTCGGACAGCGCCGCTTGTTCCAGCCTTGTCGCCAGGATGTAGAACGCCTCGACCGCGACCCGGTCGTCGATGAACAGGCCCGCCGCGAAGGTTTCCTCGTAGACCACCGGCGGGTGTTCGGGGAATTCCATGATGGTGAAGCGGCTGCCGACCAGGTGGTAGGGGAGTGCGGATTCCGGCAGCACCCGGATGGTGCAGTGCGGCAGGTTGGTCGACAGCACCAGGTACTGCAGCTGCTCGTGCATCAGCGCCGGGTCGCGGACGATGGTCCGGAGGGTGCGTTCGTAGACGAAGTACAGGCAACGCGGCGGATTCCGGCGCTGCAGGAGCTGCTGCCGGTCGATCCGGGCCTGCACGAGGAGCTTGAGGCGGTCCGCGGTGTAGCGCCCGGTCAGTTCGTGGAGTTCCTTGACGTAGTCCTCGGTCTGCAGCATGCCCGGGATGGCGGTGGGGCTGTGCGAGATGATCCTGTCGGCGAGGTTCTCCTGGATGATGAGGGACTTCATCGGGTCGACGAGCTTGTCGAAGTACGGCCGCACCCAGTAGAGGTCGCTGGGCGGCTTCGCCAGCTCGAGCAGGCGCGCGCGTTCGGCGGCCTTGGTCCCGCAGTGGGCGAGGTAGATGGCGGCGTCGATCGGCGAGATGCGGCGGCCGTTTTCCCAGGCCGACACCTTCGACGCCGACCAGTCCGCGCGGCGGGCCAGCTCACGCAGGGTCATCCGGTTCAGCTCGCGCTGGCCCTTGAGTTCGCAAGCCATTTCCCGGGTGCGCACTGTGCTCTTTTCGGTCATGCCACGGACGGTAGAGGGGGCCTCCGACAAAACGGCACGCGCCGCGCGCGGATTCACCGCAAGGAGATCGGTGTTTCGCCTGTGTGACACTGGAATCCGCTCGCGAAGCGCCGCGAAGCTGCTTCGCGCGCGAAGCAGCTTCGCGCTTTCTTAAACGGTATCCGGTAACGGATTGAATGGGTATCCGGCCGTAGGGAAAGGGGCTCGGGTTAGCGAATTCTTCGCGGAACGGCCGGTCCCGGCGGTCCTCCGGGGAGCGCGTGACCGGCCGGGGAGTGGTTGACTTCCCCCATGGCTGAACCGAAACCGCGGGACCTGGCCGCTCTGCTGCTGGCGCTGACCGTCGTCACCGGGGTCGTCGACGCGGTCAGCTTCCTCGGGCTGGGCCGGGTCTTCGTCGCCAACATGACCGGGAACGTCGTCTTCTTCGGGTTCGCCGCGGCCGGGGAGACGACGCTGTCGGTGCTCGCCTCGCTGACCGCCGTGCTCGCCTTCCTGGCCGGCGCGCTCGCCGGCGGACGGCTGGCCCGGCGCGACGACGACCACGACGCCCTGCGCCAGGCGACCGCCGTGCAGGCGGGGCTGATCGCGGTGGCCGTCGTGCTGTCCGCCACCCTCGGTGCCGGGACGCGGCTGGGTGCCGAACTGCTGATCATCGTGCTCGGGCTGGCGATGGGGCTGCAGAACGCGGCGGTGCGCCGGATCGGGGCGCCCGACCTGACGACCACGGTGCTGACGATGACCCTCACCGGCTTCGCCGCCGACTCGAAGGCCGCCGGCGGGCCGGGGGCGCACCCGCTGCGGAAGGTCGCCGCCGTCGGGGCGATGCTCGCCGGGGCCTTCGCCGGCGGGCTGCTGCAGCTGCACGTCGCGATGTGGGTTGCGCTGGCGCTGGCTCTCGTGCTGGTCGTGGGGGTGCTCGGCGTGCTGCAGCGGGCCACGCGGAAAGCCGCGCGGTGAACGGAACGGTCCACCGCGCAGCATCATCCACAGAGGACGGTCAGGAGCCGGTGACCTTGAGCTCGACCAGCGTGGCCGGGTCCTGGCCCGCGCCTTCGCCGAAGCCGGTCCAGCCGTGCGTGTCCACGTTGACCGTGGTCGGCGCGCCCTTGATGGTGACCGTCGCCTTGACGTTGTGGGCGTCCTGGTCGTCGCCCTTGGCCTGGAACGCGTACGGGATGCTGAGCTTGAGGTAGCCGGACGGCCCGGTCACCTGGAAGCAGTAGTGGCCGGGGTCGGTGCCGTGGTCGGCCGGGTTGTTCGTCGAGTAGACCTCGATCACGCCGGTGTGGCCGGCGCAGTCCACCAGCACGATGTGCCCGTCGCCGCTGACCAGCGTGATGCCGCGGTCGCGCAGGATCTTGTCCGCGCCGGGGTAGCTGTAGTCCTCGACCAGGCCGGGCGGGTTGTCGTCCGAGGCCGTGCCGGCGGACGCGGCGCCGGCGATCGCCGCCGTGCCGGTGACCACCGCGGCGCCGGCAAGGGCGGTCGCGGCGATCAGCTTGGTGCGGATACGCATGTCGGGTTGCACTCCTTGTGGTCGGCGGGGCTGGGCGCGCGTCGCCGGACAGAGTGCTGCGTCCTCGACCCGACATGGCCCCCCATGCGAGAACAGACCGGACCGTATCCTCCGCCCGGCCGTTCGGTCAACGGCGATCCGCGTTACTTGGTTGGAGGCTTTCCCCCGGACCGGATCTGCGCTTAAGGTACCTCTCGGCTGACACCGGGGGGACCGCGTGCGCGGGGCAGCCGACGGCTGCCTGCCGTCATCCCCTGCGGATCTCACGAGGGGGCAGCGGGGCACATGGGCATCCGACACCTACGGGCCGCACTGACGGCGACGACGGCGTTCGCGCTGTTCGCCGGCATCGTGGCGACACCGGCCGCGGCCGCGGACACGCCGCAGCCGACGGAACGCCAGCAGGTGCTGGCACTGATGCGCGACGGCAGCCAGGTCATCTCCCGTGCGGCCGAGGCCGCGCTGTGCGGCACCGACGACGACGTGCACACCTTCCTGGCGTCCGGGCTGGCCCGGGTCCAGGAAATTTCCGACCGCGTCGCGGTGCAGCAGATGATCACCACCGGCGGCCCCGCGACCCAGCACGCCGCCAACGCCGCGCTCGGCGGCGGTATCGCCGACGTGCGCGCGTTCCTCGCGAACGGGTGGCGGCAGCCATGGCAGACCGACCTGCGCGTGCAGGTCTCGCGGTTGCAGTCGGCCGCCACCGGGCCCGCCGTGAAGAGCGCGGCCAACACTGCTCTCAACGGCACCTCCGACGACCAGCTGGCCTTCCTCGGCCAGGGCTACCAGCGCGCCCAGGTCACCGACGACCGGATCGCCGTGCAGCGGCTGATCAACACCGCCGGGCCCGAGGTCAAGAAGGTCGGCAACTGGGCGTTGTCGTCCAGCGCGGACGACGTGCGCTGGTTCCTCCAGAGCGGCTACCTGGTCGCGCTGCAGCGTGACCAGGAGACCGCGACGGTCGCGCAGCTCGCCGACCTCGCGAAGAGCTCGCAGGCCCGCGCGACGGAGCAGACGCAGGCGGCGAAGGACGCGGCCGACCAGGCCGCCACCGCCGCCGCGGCCGCGAAGGCCGACGCGCAGATCGCCGCCGACGAGACGCGCAAGGCGCAGGGCTCGGCGGAGCAGGCCGCGCAGGCCGCGGCGCGGGCGGCCGACGCCGCCAACCGCGCGGCGCGCGCCGCGCAGACGGCGATCAACGCGGCCAACGCGGCGAACAACGCGGCCCGCGAGGCCGCGGCCGCCGCCAGCCAGGCCGCCTGGGCCGCCTCCATGGCCGGCCGGGCCGCCTCGAACGCCCGCAACGCGGCCGCCGCCGCGGCGACCGACCGGGGCCAGGCCGACCGGGCGACGCAAGCCGCGAAGGACGCCCGGGACGCCGCCAACGGCGCGCAGAGCGCCGCCGACGCGCTGACCCACGCCATCGACGCCGTGCACGCCGTCGCCGTGACCGTCCAGGCGGCCGCGGCCGCCGCGAACGACGCCGCCGCGGCCGCCGCGGCCTCGTCGGAAGCCGGTGGCTACGCGCAGCAGGCCGGGGCCAGCGCCGCCGAGGCGAAGAACGCCGCCGCCCGGGCGCAGCGCAACGCCAACGAAGCCAGCCGGGCGGCCGCCGCCGCGTTGTCGCTGGCCAACGACGCCGCCGCGTGGGCCGGCCAGGCGCGGCAGGCCGCGCTGGACGCCGTCGCGCACGCCAACGCCGCGGCCGCCGCGGCCGACGACGCTGCCCTGCACGCCGGGGAGGCGGCCGGGGCCGCGCAGCGCGCGAAGGACGCCTCGATCGAGGCGAAGAACGCCGCCGATGCCGCGCAGGCGGCCGCCGACCAGGCCGAGAACACCGCGAGCCTGGCCCGCCGCGCGGACGCGGAGCGGCTGGCCGAGCAGCAGTCCCAGGCGACCCGCGACGCGCAGGACGCCAAGCAGGCCGAGGACTCCCGGACGGTGGCCGCGCACTGGACCGCCGGCCAGCCGGAGCAGCTGAGCCAGCAGGCGGCGACCCTGCTGGTCGCGGCCAAGGACCCGGCGGCCACACCGGCGGCGGCGATCGCCAGCGGCCGCAAGCTGGCCGCCGAACTGATGCACACCGGCGGCCCGAAGCTGTTCGCCGCGGCCGGTGCCGCGCTCGCCGGCACGGACGCCGAGCTGACCGCGTTCGTCCAGAGTGGACTGAACGCGGCGCTGGAGCAGGACGACCGGCTCAGCCTGGGCATCGTGGGCGGTGCCTCCCTGGTGCCGGCCCAGCGCGCCGCGGCGGGCACCGCCGCCGCGGGCGGCCACGACCAGGTCAAGCAGTTCCTGACCACCCGCGATTACCAGGGCAAGGTCACCAACGACCGGCTCGAGGCGCAGCGCATCTCCTCACTCGGCGGGCCGGCCACCAAGGACGCGGCCAACCGCGCGCTCTCCGGGACCCCGGAAGACGTCGCCGCGTTCCTGAAGACCGGGCAGTTCACCGCGGCCAAGAACGACGACCGGATCGCCGTCCAGAAGATCCTCGACAAGGGCGGCCCGGAAGTGAAGGCCGCGGCCAACGCCGCGCTGTCGGGTCCGTGGACCTACGTCCGCCAGTTCCTGCAGACCGGGCAGTACAGCGCCGCGTGGCGGGACGCCGACGCCGCGCAGCACGTCGCCCAGGTCAACGGCTACGTCGCCAACGCGAAGGAAGCCGCGGCCCTGGCCCACCAGCAGGCCGCACTGGCCGCCGAATACGCGGCCAACGCCGCCGGTTCGGCCGCCGAAGCCGCTGCGGCGGCCCAGGCGGCGAAGGACTCCGCGGCCGAGGCGCAGCAGCACGCCGAAGCCGCGAAGGCCTCCGCCGACCAGGCCGAGAAGTCCGCCGCCCAGGCGGCGCAGTCGGCCGAAACCGCCCGCTGGGCGGCGTCGAACGCCCAGGCGGCGGCGCAGGCCGCGCAGCGCTCGGCGGCTCAGGCGGCGCAGTCGGCCGCACTGGCCAACGAGTACGCCGCGGAGGCCCGCGAGGCGGCGGCCCGGGCACAGGCCGACGCGGACGCGGCGGGCAAGGACGTCGTCGAAGCCAGCAAGGCGGCCGCCGACGCGTACAACGCGGTCAGCGTCAAGCAGTCCGAGGAGAACGCCAAGCAGCAGGTCATGGACATGCGGGGCACCGTCCAGCAGGTCCGGGACGCGGTGGCGCAGGTCATCCAGGACCACCCGGAGCTGCAGGGGCTCCTGGACACGGCGAACCAGCTGCTGTCCATGATCGACACGATGGCCGGCGCCACCCTCGACTACGTGCGCGACCACGCGGGCGAGCTGCTCGCGCTGATCCAGCACCTGGCCGAGGTGGCGGGCGGCGTCGGCGCCGCACTCGGTGGCGCGTCGGTCGCGGGTGGCGCGATCGCGGCGTGTGCCGAAGAAGTCGGTGCGGGTGCGGCGATCGGTGCCGGTGGCGGTGCCGCGTTCGCCGGCATCGGTGCGGTGCCCGGCGGCATCGGCGGCGCGCTCGTCGGGGCCATCGCGTGCGTGTTCACCTCGGGGCCGGCGGTCTACGCCGGTGTGGCCGAGATGATCGGCGGCCTGGCCATGGCCATGCACGGCATGGAGGGCATGGCCGACGACATCAAGAACCTCGCCGAGAACCCGGGCAACAAGATCGGCGACGCGCGCGAGGTGAAGGTCTCGGAGATCGTCGGCGGCCGTCGCACCAAGGAGCTCACCAACGACGGCCAGGACTTCACGATCGTGCAGCCGGGCGTCGGCAAGACCGGCGTGGACGTGTTCGGGCCGAACGGCGAGTACATCGCGGTCGGCGGGCCGGGCAAGGCGCTGGACACCACCAAGCTGGGCAGCCAGATGAAGGTCCTCAAGTGGGGCGCCGACCAAGCGGGGGTGCGAGCCCTCGCGTACTTTGAGGAGGGCACGCCGCAAGCGGCGCTGGACCTCGCCAAGAAGTGGCTCGGCGACGGCAACGTCATCCTTTTCCCGAAGTAGGCACCGAATGTCCGACGGATTCGTCCGGCTGTACCGGCGCGACTGGTCACCCGAGCAGGCGCGCCGGCGGGTCGATTCGCTGGCGGCGGCGGGGATGGTGCTGAGCCATCCCCGCACCGGCCGGATCACCGCGATCAGCGGCGAGTGGGAGACCATCGGCGAGCAGGTCGAGATGGACCGCGAGGGCCTGCTCGCCGCCATGGCCGCGCTGCCGGAGGGAGAGCAGTTCACCTTCCAGTACTGGATGGCCGACGACGAAGACGCCGACGTCGTCTGCACGCTGACGCGGCTCTCCGCCGACGTGGTCGTCGAGGACTACGACCTCGACGGATTCGGCGGGGGGATCGCGCGGACCGGGCAGGACACGGTGATCCGCCCGTTGCTGGCCGAGTTCCGGGCGACCGGGCCGGCCGCGGTCGGCCTGGTCGTCGACCGCTGGGGTCCGTCGCTGGACACCGACCTCGACGACATCGTGACCGGCGGCCCGACTCCGGTGACCGTGACGCCGGAGCTGCTGGTGCTGCGGCCCGAGGTCGCCGCCCGGCACCCGGAGCTGCGGTACCTGGTCCCGTTCGACGGCTTCCTCGCGCGTGACACGGACGGGATCCTGGCCCTGGCCGGGAGTTAGCCGAGCGAGCGGCCGCCGTCGACCAGGAGGCGTTGCCCGGTGATGAAGCCGGCTTCGTCCGAGGCGAAGAAGCTGACGGCGGCCGCCACCTCCTCCGGCGTGCCCAGCCGCCCCGCGGGGACCGAGGCCCGGTACTCCTCGCGCTCGCCTTCCGGGACCTCCGCGTGCCGCTCCACCGGGATGAACCCGGGCGCCACCGTGTTGACCGTGATGCCGTCCGGGGCCAGCTCACGCGCCCACGCCCGGGCCAGGCCGATCTGGGCGCTCTTGGCCGTCGCGTACGCCGAGCGGCCGGGTGGCGGGCGGTCCGCCACCTCCGAGTCGACGTGCACGATGCGGCCGTGGCCGCGGGCGCGCATGCCCGGCAGCACGGCGTGGCCCAGCAGCACCGGCGACCGCACGAAGAAATCCAGCTGGGCCAGGTGGTCCGGCCAGTCGACGCCCGCCACCGGCGCCTCCGGCTGCGGGCCGGTGGCGTTGAGCACCAGCACCCCGATCGGGCCCAGCAGGGCCGTGACGGCGTCGACCAGCTCGCCGACCTGGCGCCGGTCCGTCACGTCCGCGGCGAACGCCCCCGCCCGGCCGCCTTCGGCGAGGATGCTCTCCGCGGCCGTCTTGAGGTCCGCGTTGTCGTGACGGCCGTTGAGCGCGACGGCGAACCCGTCTCTGGCCAGCCGGCGAGCGATCACGCGGCCGAGACCCCGGGAACTGCCGGTCACCAGTGCGACACCCATGCGCCCGACGCTAGGCGACACACCGGGGGCACGACAAGGCCCCCGGGACGTGTCCCGGGGGCCTCGAACGGGTGACTCGGACGAGCCGGCTCAGACCGACGAGCCCACCAGATTTTCGGTGACGGGCGGCGGTGCCGCCACGACCTTCTTGTTGCGGCGGTTGCGCCGCTCCAGGTACGTCGCCAGCGCCGTCAGCAGCAGGCACATCACGACGTAGATGGCGGTCGCCACGATCGTCGACGGCACGATCGGCCGCCCGAACGTGCCCTGCGAGCCGATGTAGCGCGCGTAGTACAGCAGCTCCTGGTAGGTGATGATGAAGCCGAGCGCGGTGTCCTTCAGCAGCACGACCAGCTGGCTGATGATCGTCGGCAGCATCGCCCGGATCGCCTGCGGCAGCAGGACCAGGAACATCACCTGCGTCTTGCGCATGCCCAGCGCGTACGCGGCTTCGCTCTGGCCCTTCGGCAGCGACTGGATGCCGGCGCGGAAGACCTCCGCGAGCACCGAGCCGTTGTACAGCGTCAGGCCGAACACCACGCCGAGGAACGGCGTCATCGGCACGCCCAGCGTCGGCAGGCCGAAGTAGAACAGGAACATCAGGATCAGCGCCGGGATGGCGCGGAAGAACTCGACGACGAACCCGGAGATCCGGCGGATCCACCCGTGGTCGGACAGCCGGCCCGCCGCGAAGATCGCGCCGAAGATCACCGCGAGCACCGCGGCGGCGGCGAACGCCTCGACCGTCGCGAGCACCGCGTCGGCCAGGTCGCGCTGCACCTGCGCGTACTGCAGCCACTCCCACTTGCGGGCGGTGAACTGGCCGCTGTCGTAGAACCGCCAGCCGATGTACCCGACGAAGGCGAGGACCACGAGCGTGCCGATCACCGCGTACGTGCGGTACCGGAGCCGGGCCTTCGGCCCCGGGACGTCGAACAGGACGTTGCTCATGCGCACACCTCGCTGACGCTCGGTGCGGCCTGAGCCGCAAGCGCAGTGTTGAATGATTCGGTCGCAAGCTCCCTCATCGGGCGACGCTCCAGCGCTTCTCCAGGCTGCGTTGGACGAACGACAGCACGGCGACCAGGATGATAAAGCCGAGCGCGACCCACAGCAGGCCGACCAGCTGGTTCTCCCCGCGTTCGGACAGGTACTGGCGGATCGCGCCGGCCTCGGCGACGGAGAAACCGGCCGCGATGGTGGTGTTCTTCAGCAGCGCGATCAAGGTGCTGATCAGCGGCGGCACGACCGAGCGCAGCGCCTGCGGCAGCACGACCTGGCCGAGGATCTGGCCGAAGGTCAGTCCCAGCGCCCGGCCCGCCTCGGCCTGGCCGACCGGCACGGTGTTGATGCCCGAGCGCACGACCTCGCAGATGAACGCCGAGGTGTACACGGTCAGCGCCGTCACCGCGGCCGGGAAGTAGTCGAGCTTGACGATGTCGAGCAGCGGGTAGGCGAACACGAAGAACGCGAACACCAGGGTGAGCGGCGTGTTCCGGGCGATCGTCACGTACGCCGCGCCGACGGCGCGGAAGACGGGGACCGGGCTCACCCGCAGCATCGCCAGGATCGTGCCCCAGATCAGGCTGCCGACAGCGGAGAGCACGAACAGTTCGATCGTGCGCAGGAAGAACGGACCGAACAGGTCCAGGTTGTTGAGCAGGACGTCCATGGAGCCTTCCCCGCGTCCGTGGTCAAGGAGTGGATGTGAGAGGGCCGGTGAACCGGGAAACCCGATCCACCGGCCCCGGTGTCACGTCAGTACTTCTCGAGGGTCGGCTTGGTCGCGGTCGAGCCCGACTTGCCGAGGGTGGCGTCGTAGATCTTCTGCCAGGTGCCGTCGTCCAGCGCCTTCTGCAGGATCTCGTTGACCTTGTCGCGCAGCACCTTGTCGTCCTTGTTGAGGCCGATGCCGTACTTCTCGGTCGAGAACGTCTTGCCGACGACCTTCAGGGTGTCCGGCTCCTGAGCCGCGTAGCCCTTGAGGATCGCGTCGTCGGTCGTGACCGCGTCGACGTCCTTCGACTGCAGCTTCTCGACGCACTGCGAGTACTTCTGGAACTCGACGATGTTGCCCGGTTCGGTCAGGTTCTGCTGCCGGACCTTCTGGATCGGGGTCGAGCCGGTGACCGAGCAGACCTTCTTGCCCTTGAGGGTCTCCGGGCCGGTGATCGAGGTGTCGTCCTTGCGGACGAGCAGGTCCTGGCCGGCGACGAAGTACGGGCCGGCGAAGGAGACCAGCGCCTTGCGCTTGTCGGTGATCGAGTAGGTGCCGACGTAGTAGTTCACGTCGCCGTTCGCGATCGTCTGCTCACGCGCACCGGAGTCGACCGTGCGGAAGGTGATCTTCTCCGGGTCGAAGCCGAGGCCGGCCGAGACCAGCTTCGCGATCTCGATGTCGAAGCCGCCGAACTTGCCCGTCGTCGGGTCCTTGAGGCCGAGGCCCGGCTGGTCGTCCTTGGCGCCCACGGTCAGCGCACCCGCCGACTTCATCTTGGCGAACACCGGGGAGCCGGCCAGGTCGACGCCCTGCGCGACCGGGTAGCTCAGCGCCGCGGGGGCGTTCGTGCCGCTCTGGTCACCGGAACCCGGCGTGGCCGGCGTGCCTTCCTTGCCACAGGCGGTCAGCGTGGTCAGCGCCAAGCCGCCGGCGAGCAGTCCCACCGCGAGGGTGCGGATCCTCATGTGAATCTCTCCTGTGTGTCGTCACCCGGACGCCGACGCGCCGCGGAACGTTTGTTCTCAGTGGGTCAGGATCTTGCCGAGGAAGTCCTTCGCGCGCTCGCTCTTCGGCGCGGTGAAGAACTCTTCGGGTGTCGTGTCCTCGACGATCTCGCCGTCGGCCATGAAGATCACCCGATCGGCTGCCCGGCGGGCGAAGCCCATCTCGTGGGTGACGACGAGCATCGTCATGCCGTCCTTGGCCAGGCCCGTCATCACGTCGAGGACCTCCTGGACCATCTCCGGGTCCAGCGCCGAGGTCGGCTCGTCGAACAGCATCACCTTGGGCCGCATCGCCAGCGCCCGCGCGATGGCCACGCGCTGCTGCTGGCCGCCCGACAGCTGGGCCGGGTACTTGTCGGCCTGGTTGGCGATGCCGACGCGCTCCAGCAGCTCCATCGCCGTCTTGCGGGCTTCGGCCTGCGAGGTCTTGCGGACCTTCACCGGCGCGAGCATCACGTTCTCGACGATGGTCTTGTGCGCGAACAGGTTGAACGACTGGAACACCATGCCGACGTCGGCCCGCAGCGCGGCCAGCGCCTTGCCCTCGGCGGGCAGCGGAACGCCGTCGACGGCGATCTCGCCCGAGTTGATCGGCTCCAGCCGGTTGATCGCCCGGCACAGGGTCGACTTGCCCGAGCCCGACGGGCCGAGCACCACGACGACCTGGCCGCGAGGCACCTCGAGCGTGATCTCCCTGAGCACGTGCAGGTCGCCGAAGTACTTGTTCACGGCGGACGCCTTGATCATCGGCGCCGCCACCTCCGCGGTCATCTGGCCTCCCGGGTCGTTCGTGCAATTCGGGCATGGGTCACCACGCGATGGCGAGAACCTACCGTTGCTCTACCGCCTGGCAAGGCCCCTTGAGCAATACTTAGGGTTTCAACTGAGTATCGATGTCCATTTTGGGGGGTGTCCACCTGGGGTCACGGAGTGTGACCGTCCGGGTGGCCGGTGCGGGGCCCGCCCCGACGTCCTAGAGTTCGCCGTACCGGCCGGTGAAGCAGGTCACCATGGGAGGCGGACGGGTGCGGGTGCTGCTGGTGGAGGACGACGACCGGGTCGCGGGTGCGCTCATCCCGGCGCTGACCCGCCGCGGCCTGGCGATCGCCCGGCTGGCCACCGGCGCCGGCGTGCTCGACCGGGTGCACGAGGTCGACGTCGTCCTGCTGGACCTGGGCCTGCCCGACATCGACGGCGTGACGCTGTGCCGCCAGATCCGCGCGGTCAGCGACGTCGCGATCATCGTCGTCTCGGCCCGGGGCGAGGTCGACGACCGGATCCAGGGCCTGCGCGCGGGCGCCGACGACTACCTGGTCAAGCCTTACGACGTCGAGGAGCTGATGGCCAGGGTCGAGGCCGTGCGCCGCCGCCGCGGGGAGCACCCGGCCGCCGAGCCGGTGATCATCCGGGTCGGGGACGTCACGGTCGACGTCTCCCGGCACGAGGTGCTGGTCGACGGCAAGGCGGTCGCCCTGTCCCGCAAGGAGTTCCAGGTGCTGGCGCTGGTGGCGGGCGCGCGCGGGGCGGTCTGCTCGCGGGAGCACGTGCTCACGGAGGTGTGGGGGCACCGCGGCCCGGCGGAAAGCCGGTCGCTGGACGTGCACGTCGCGACGCTGCGGACGAAGCTGGGCCGCCCGGCGCTGATCGAGACCGTCCGCGGGGTCGGGTACCGGCTCGGCGGCCAGGTCGCCCGGAGCTGAGCGTGCGGGTCCGGCTGCAGGGCATCGTGCTGACGCTGGTGGCGTTGCTGGTGTTCGGCCTGGGCATCCCGCTGGCCAGGAGCATCGCGGCCGGCGCGCAGCAGGACCTGTTCCTCGACCGGCTGACCGACACCGCGCGGTTCGCGTCGCTGGCGCAGCGCCCGCTGCTGGACAACAAGCCGGGCCTGATCAACCCCGACCTGATCCGCTACAACGAGGTGTACGGCGTCCAGGTGGCGGTCGTCGACCAGGACGGCAAGCTCTTCGCCTCGTCGCTGGGCCCGGACGCGGCGCGGATCGACCTCAAGGCCGAACGGCTCAGCGGGCCGATCGGCGAGGCGCTCGCCGGCCGCCGCTCGCAGCCGGCGGGCGTGCTGATGCCGTGGGATTCGACGCCGCTGGTGCTCGCCGAACCGGTGCTGGCCGACGGCGAGGTGCACGGCGCGGTGCTGACGGTGTCCGACACCGGCTCCGAGCGGGCGGACGTGCTGTGGTGGTGGCTGCTGCTGGCCGCGGGCGGGATCCTCGCCTTCACGCTCGCGCTGGCCGTGGCGATCCCGGTGGTCCGCTGGATCCTGCGGCCGGTGCACCGGCTCGACGACGCGACGGGCGCGCTGGTGGCCTCGGTGGTCAGCGGCCGCGAGGCCGAGCCGGTGGGGGAGAGCGGCGGGCCGCCGGAGCTGCGCCAGCTCGGCCGGTCGTTCGACCGGATGGCGTCGAGCGTGTCGGGTGCGCTGGCGGCGCAGCGGGCGTTCGTCGCCGACGCGTCCCACCAGCTGCGCAACCCCCTGACGGCGTTGAAGATCCGCCTGGGCAACCTCGAAGGCCACGTGAACGACGAGCCGGCGGCCGCGGACCTCGAGGCGGCGCGGGTCGACGCGGGCCGGCTGCACCAGATCCTGGACGGGCTGCTGTCGATGGCGCGGGCCGAGGCTTCGGGCGATGAGCTGGACCCGGTGGTGCTGGACGAGGCCGTGGCGGATCGGGTCGCCGACTGGTCGGTGGTCGGCGAGGCCCGTGACGTCCGGCTGGTGGTGGAGACGCCGGGTGACGGTGCGCGCGTGTGCATGCCACCGCGGGGCGCGGAGACGATCTTGGACGCGTTGCTGGACAACGCCTTGAAGTTCACCGCATCGGGGACGGAAATCCTGGTCGCGGTCTCCCGGGAAGAGGACCGGGTGCGGTTGTCGGTGCGGGACCACGGGCCGGGGCTGCGGCCGGACGAGCTCGACCGGGCGCTGGACCGGTTCTGGCGGAGCCCGGCGCACCAGAACGTGCCCGGGTCGGGGCTGGGGCTCGCGATCGTCAGCGAGATCGTCGCCCATTCGGACGGGAAACTGGAGCTGGACCTGCCCGAGGGCGGCGGGCTGCGGATCTCGATGCTGTTCCCGGTCGCCTGACACCCGGCCGGAGTTTCGCCGGTAGAGTTGACCGGTGAACGGCAATTTCGAGACGTTCCAACGCGAGCTGGCCGCCAGCGGGTTCCCGCCGCTGGTCAACAAGCTGGCCGGGGCCGGCTTCCGGGCCCGGATCGCCACCCGCGACCTCGGACCGCTGCGGCTGGTCTCCCTCGACACGCCCGAAAGCGCCTGCTTCGGGCGGGAGCGTGACGCCGTCGACGGCGAGAACCTGGCGATCAAGGTGATGGCCCGGGGCCGGACGCGGATCGAGCAGGGGCGCGGCGAGGCCGAACTCGGGCCGTCCGACCTGGTGCTGCTCGATCCCACGCGGGCGGTCCGGTTCGAGAGCACCGCCGGGGCGCACGTCACCGTCGTCGTTCCGCGCCGGGAGCTGCGGATCCGGCCCGCGCAGCTCGACCGGCTCGTCGGCGTCCGCATCGACGGCAGTCGTGGGCCGGGCGCGCTGGTCTCGGTGCTGGCCCGGGAGTCGGCGCGGTCGGCGACCGAGTTCCGCGAGGCGGAGGCACGGCGCTCGGCGGCGGCCGTCGTCGAGCTGATCGCGGTCGCGCTGGAGGCCCGGCTCGGCGACGGGCAACCGGCCCCGGACGAGCGGCTGCGGGACCGGATCACCGGCTACATCGAGGCCCGGCTGGCCGATCCCGGCCTGTCCCCGCCCGGGATCGCCGCCGCCCACCACATCTCGGTACGCCGGCTGCACAAGCTGTTCGAGGACCAGCCGCTCACCGTCGCGGCGCTGATCCGCCGTCGCCGCCTGGAGCGTTGCCGAGCCGAGCTGACCGGAGGCGGCCGTACTGTCACCGCCGTCGCGGCCCGGTGGGGATTCCCCGATCCCACCCACTTCAGCAAGCTGTTCAAGGCGACGTACGGCTACAACGCCCGCGCACTGGTCACCAGCAACCGTGCACCGGCGACCAAGACGCGCGCCGCCGGCCCGGGAAAGGATGGTGGTGACGAAGTCAGGTAATAGAAGGAGAAATCGTGGCGAAGGTGAACATCGTCCGTCCCGGTGAGGGCGAGATCCTGGGCAGCGGGGCACAGCAGATCCGGATACTGGAGAACGGCGAGCACACCGAGCACCGGCTCGGGTTCGCCGAAGTCACCATCCCGCCGGGCACCCCGAGCCCGTTGCAGCACCGCCACGCCCAGCACGACGAGGGTTTCTACGTGCTGAAGGGAACGTTCCGGTTCACCGTCGGCGAGGACCACTACGACGCCGGGCCGGGCACCTGGGTCATCGTGCCGACCGGGGCGCCGCACACGTTCGCCAACATCGGCGACGAGAACGCGGTCATGCTGAACACCTTCACGCCGGACCTGTACGTGCAGTACTTCCGCGACTTCAAGGCCATGATCGATTCCGGGCAGCCGGTGAACGCGGAAACCATGAAACCGCTCTGGAAGAACTACGCCACCGAGATCTCGAACGAATACGCGTCGTGAAGCGCCTCCAATACGACCGCTACGGCGGCCCCGAGGTGATGCGGCTCGCCGAGTTCGAGCCGGCCACGCCCCGGTCGGGTGAGGTGCTCGTCCGCGTCCGGGCGGCGGCATCCAACGCGCTGGACTGGAAGATGCGCAACGGCGAGCTGAAGCTGATGACCGGCCGCTCGTTCCCCCGGGCGATGGGGCACGACTTCGCCGGAGTCGTCGAGGCGGTCGGCGACGGCGTCACCCGGCTGAAGGCCGGCGACGCGGTCCTCGGCGCGGCTCGGTTCCGGCAGGCGGGAGCGTTCGCCGAGATGGTCACGGCCCCGGAGAAGGCGGTCGTCCGCAAACCGGTGGAGCTCTCCTACGAGGAGGCCGCCGCCCTGCCGACCGTGGGCGTGACCGCCTACCAGGCCATCGCGGACGTCCGGCCCGGACAGGCGGTCTTCGTCAACGGGTGCCTGGGCGGGGTGGGCCGAGCCGCCGTCCAGCTCGCCCGGGCGCGGGGAGCCTCGGTGGCCGGCAGCTGCCGTGACACCGCGGCGGACGAGGCCCGCGAGCTCGGCGTCGAACCGGTCGTGGGTTTCGGCTTCGACCCGGCCGCGCTCGCGGGACGGTTCGACCTCGTCCTCGACACGCCCGGTCTGCTTCCGTTCGCCGCGGCCCGGACGCTGCTGAAGCCCGGCGGGAGCATCGTCGACATCGTCCCGACCCCGGCAAAGATGCTCCGGAGCGCACTGCCCGGGCCGTTCCGGGCGATGATGGGCCGGATGGCGCCCGCCGACCTGGAGGAGGTGGCCCGGACCTTGCGTCTGCCCGTCGCCCGCACGGTCCCGTTGGCCGAGGCGATTCCCGCCCTGACGGAGCTGGAGCGCGAGCAGCGCCCGAAAGGCGGCAAACTGGTCATCGCCATGCCCTGAAGCTCGGCCGCCTAGGTCTTCTGGGCCCGGTAGTACCGCAGCGCCCCCGGGTGCAGGGGAATCGGCTGGGTCTCGATGCCCGGGTGGACGTCGATCGACAGGGCCGCCGAGTTGGCCTTCGCCAGCTCGCTGCGGGCGTCGAACAGGCCGCGGACCAGTGCCTCCGCCACGTCGTCCGGCATGGTCTTCGGGACCACCAGGAAGTTCGGCACCACCAGCGTCGTCACGGGCAGGGTCTGGCTGTACGTGCTCGCCGGGATCGTCGCGGTGCTGTAGACCTGGTTGAGCGTCTGGATCTTCGGCAGCACGTCGGCGAGGTCGAGCAGGCGCAGCCGGCCGCGGTTCTCCGGTTCCAGCAGCTTCGGCGTGGGCAGCCCGCCGGACCAGAAGAACGCGTCGATTTCGTGGTTCCGCAGCGCGGCCACAGATTCGTCGAGGCCGCGGGTGGTCGCGCTGACCGAGTCGCGCAGCCCGAGCGCGGTGAGCAGCGACTGGGCGATGAACTCGACGCCGGACTGCGGGGAGCCGATCGCGACCCGGTGACCGCTCAGCTGGGACACCGACCGGATGTCGGAGTCGGCGCGGACGACGATGTGCAGGTAGTCGTCGTGGATCCGGGCGAGGGCGGCCAGCTTGGGGTGCGCCTGGTACCGGTCCGCGGCGACGTCGGCCGCGACGAAGGCGACGTCGGCCGTGCCGGCCAGCACCTTGGCGACGTTGTCCGGCGAGCCCTGCGTCTGCAGCACCTGCGGCCGGTCGATGCCCAGGCCGCCCTGCCAGGCGGTGGCGAGGGTCTGGGCGAGCTTGTAGTAGACGCCGCCCGAGTTGCCGGCGGCGATCCGCAGCTTGAGGTCGCCGAAGCCGCTGGTGCAGGCGGCGAGCACCAGCAGGAGGGCAGCCGCGATCGCGAGCCCGCGCGTCCGCCTGCTGGTCACGGCCTGATCGTGCCAGACTCCGCACCGGATGGGCAGCCGGGCAGGCCTGCGTTACCTCTTCAAGGAGTAACGCGAGTACCCTGCAGGACGTGGGAGACAAGCACGGATTCCGCTTCCACGGCGGACGGCCGTCGGTGAACTTCACGGCCACGGTCGGCGAGCGCTGGCGGGACGGCGGCTTCGAGCGCCTGCCGGACCCGGCGGCGCTGGGCCGGTGGTTCACCGAAGCCGGCCTGACCTCGGCCGACCCGCGTTGCACGGAGGCGGACCTGACGGCGGCGCGCGAGCTGCGCGAGGCCGTCTACCGGCTGATGGTGGGGCAGGTGTCCGAAGAGGACCTGGCCACGGTGAACCGGTGGGCGGGGCAGCCGCCGCCGGTGACCGCCCTGGTGGACACCGCGGAGGGCCTGCGGAGCCGGGTGGTGTCGGCGACGGTGCCGTCGTTGCTGGGGTCGATCGCCGCGGACGCGGTCGCGGTCCTCGGGGGCGAGGACGCCGGCCGGTTGCGGGAGTGCGCGAATCCCGAGTGCTCGCTGCTGTTTCTCGACACTTCGCGCGCAGGGGTGCGGCGGTGGTGCTCGATGAGTTCGTGCGGGAGCCGCGAGAAGATGCAGCGGTACCGAGCCGCCGACCGCTGACGCGGCTACCGGAAACTGGACATTTCCAGGTCACTCCACGACGAACGCTTGTGTTCTGAAAGTTCAGCGTATTCCGCGATTGAAGTGATCGAAAGTGGGCTAGAATCACCTGGTGAGCAGAAACTGAAGCGGAGGGCCGCTTGGGTGATTCGAACGGACCGCGGCGGCTGGCGGAACGCCTCAGTGCCCTGCGTCGGGAGCGTGGGCTGACACAGGAAAAACTGGCGGAACGGGCCAGCATGCTCGATCCGGGCGTAACGGTGTCGGTTGACACGGTGCGCGTGCTGGAGTCCGTGCGCAAAGCACGGCCGCTGCCGGTCCGGCCGCCGGCCAGGGGGAAGTTCGCCCTCGAGCTCATCGCCGCCGCGCTGGGGGTGGAGCTTGCCGAACTGCTCTGGGAGTGCTTCGACGACGAGGAACTGGCCCGGTCTTGTTTCTCGCGGATAGTCGAGCTGAGGAAGAAGCGAGTGGGCAGCTTGCGCGGCGTGCTCGGCAGCGAGTCCCTGGCCGATTTCATCACCTCGCTTCCCGGTGACACTGAAGATCTCCTGCGGCTACCCGGTATCCTGCAGCTCAAGAACGAAAAAGCGTTCGCATACATCTTCGCGCTGGAGAAGAACCTTTCGCGCCTTGAAATGTCGATACTCGCCGAACCTCCGGTGATATTCCTGGATCGTGAAGAAGACCACCGATGGGCTGTCGGAATGGGGCTCAGTGAAGACGACTACGTCACGTTCGTCGAGCATGTCCGATTGTATCGCGAGTATTTTCGGAATCTCGTTTTGACCGGTCGCAAGCGATGTAAAATAGTGTTGATAAAGCGAACTTTCCGGGAATTCCTGGCGAGCAAGTCCGCGGATGCGGCACGAGCCATCGTCGGCAACATGATCGATACTCTGCGTGAGGCGCCGAAGTACGAGCTCGTGATTCTCGACCTTCCGGGAGACGTCGACGAACTGGAGATCATCTCCGCCCATGACGAGATCCCGAGTTCACTCGGGGACACCGTGAGCCTGCTGATCCGCCAGACTTCGATGTCCGCGCGCCAGGTGGAGTACTCGCTCGTGCCGATGCCGCCGACGTTGTCCGGTCTTCAACGGGACATATCCCGAGTGAACCAATACTGGTCGCTCGCACTCGATCAATACCGCACCTTGACGGCAACGCAGCTTCGGACTAGGACGAATAGCGTGACAGTCAGGCTGTTGCAGAATTTGCTCGAACGGCTGGGGTGACCGCTGTTCGCGCGCTGCCCATCGTCGGGTGAATACCGGTTCACTACCGGTTCGCTACCGCTTCCGGCCGGTTCGCCCGTTACTCGCTCCGTGGTCTTCGGGGTCGGCGTGCTGTCTCATGATGGGGGCCGGCCGACCCGCCGGCGCGGTTCCCGGATCGGAGGTGGGGGCATGTCTCCCCTCGTCTTGCTCGCCCTCAGCGGAGCTTTGCCGGTGGCGGTTGCCGGCCCGGTCGTCTACGCGGCCGTGTGGTCGCGACCGGATCGCGCTCGTCGAGCCGTGAAGGTTCTCAAGCTGTTGCTTCGTCATCGACGAGAGCAGCCGAGGCAGCGTTTGCGCAAGAAGATCAAGTGATGGTCAATCCGGCGTCTCGATCACCGGCCCTCCGTCGACTCCCGCGCCTCGACCGCGAACGGGACGTCCCTGTGCGGGCCGTGCCGGATCGCGAACACCGATGATCCGGCTGGGGACGACCGCAGCGGCCCCCACCGGGACGTGGTTCGTGTCCGTCACCCGGCGCCGGCCCTCGTCAGGATTGCCGCACCAGAGCGAGGTCCGAGGCGGGCTCGCTGCACCTGGGGTACCGAGGTGACGATCGGCCCGCGGGCGCAGCCCTTCCGGCTCGCCGCCGGCGAAAAAGCGACGGTGCCGGTCGCCGGCCGGGTGCGCACTGGTGGGTGCTCGTCCCGCGTGGCCGCCCACGGCCGGCTCGCCTACAGCCCCGCCGTCGAAGTCAGGATCGAGTGAATTCGTCGAATTCGCGGTACTGACGCAAAAGATCAGGTTACTGACCGGCGAATTACTCCGGACGCTCCTTGACCCCGATCGGCCCGGCGCTGATCATTCCCGCAGCGATTCCCCGCGCGCTTTCCCGCGCCTTCACAGGAGAACCCCTTGAGCCTCGCGCCCTTGGACCGGCGGACCTTCCTGCGCTGGTCCGCGCTCGTGCCCGCCGTCGCTGCCGTGCCCACCGTGCCCGCCTGGGCGGAGGAGACGGCGGCGTTCGTCGACTCCTACCGCACCAACACCCCGGCCAACCGCACCCCGGAGACCAACGCGGCCGTGCGGATCCTGAGCGGGATGCAGCGGGTCTGGCGCACCGGGTCCACATGGGACAGTGGGGTCGTGCTCGACGCGGCCCTGCTGCGCGCGAACGTCCGGCACTGCGTCGCCGTCACCCGCGCCCGGAGCGACGTCGAAGCCAAGCGGGCGTTCGTCTACGACCGCCAGCACCAGTCCTACGCCGCCATCGGCGGCCTCGGCCCCCTCGCGGACCTCTACCGCAGCGGCGCCAAGGCCGTCACCAGCATCACTTCCGCCCCCGACGGCACGCCGCCGGCGAAGATCGACGACGCCGTCCCGGCGGACGCGCCCGCGGGCTCGGCGCTCGGCGCCGGCTCGCACGACTCGGAGCTCGGCCTGGTGGCCACGCTCGTGGACACCGTCCGCGGCACCTGGGCTTCGGGCAACCCGAGCAAGAACGCCTACCAGTACCCGCGGCCGTGGCGGCTGACCGCGGACAGCCGGGTCGAGGACACCGGCCGGGTCGACGAGCTCGGCTTCCCGGTCTACCGGTCGGACGTGGTCGTCGCGCCGCAGCTGCTGCGGCAGCGCAGCACGACCCCGGCCGAAGACGGCGGCTTCCCCAGCGGCCACACCAACGCGTTCCACCTGGCCTGCCTCGCGCTGGCCTACGCGGTCCCGGAGCGGTTCCAGGAGCTGGTGGCGCGGGCCTACGACCTGGCCGACACGCGGATCGTCGCCGGGATGCACTCGCCGGTCGACGTGATCGGCGGCCGGACGCTGGCCACCGCGCTCGCCGCGGCCGCGCTCGCCGACCCGGAGAACGCCACGCTCAAGGCGGCGGCCCGTGCGCAGGCACTGGAGTACTTCACCGCGAGGACCGGCACGACCCCCGACACGTTGTTCGCCCGCGCGCACACCGGCGCCGACGAATACGGCGACCGCCGGGCGAACGCCGCAATGGTCGCCCGCCGGGCCACCTACGGCCTGCCGGACCGCGCCGCGCGCACCGCGATGCGCGTCCCCAAGGGCGCCGAAGTGCTCCTCGAAACCCGCCTGCCGTACCTCGACGCGACCCAGCGGCGGGAAGTCCTGCGCACGACGGCGTTCCCGGGTGGCAACCCGCTGCTCGACGGCCCCGAACTGTGGGGACGGCCGAACCTCTTCGCCGCGGCCGACGGCTACGGCGCGTTCGACGCGAACGTCCGCGTCACGATGGACGCCGCCCTCGGCGGGTTCAGCGCGAACGACAGCTGGCGCAACGACATCGGCGGCGACGGCGGGCTCGTCAAGGCGGGCACCGGGACGCTGACGCTCGCCGGGACCAACCGCTACCGCGGCGGCACCCGCGTCGAGGCGGGCACCCTGATCGCCGCGACGCCGGGCGCACTGGGCACCGGAGACGTCGAACTCGCCGGGGGCACCCTGCGCGCGTCCGGCCTCCGGATCGGTGGCCACCACCAGACCGGCGGCACGCTGTCGGTCACCGCCGGGCCGGCGCTGGTCGTGCGCGGCGAGGCCACCCTCGAGCGCGGCAGCGTCCTGGAGCTGCGGATCGACGGCTCGTGCCCGTGGCACGAGGTCGACGTGCTGCGCGCGCGGCGGCTGCGCGGCCGGTTCGCCGCCATCCGAGCCGACCGTCCGGGCCACCGGGTGGTGCCGCGGTACACCCCCACCGGTTTGTCCGTCCGAATCCTCCGGGAGTTCTCGTGAGAAAACGCATCGCCGCGTTGGCCCTCGCCGTCACGGTGTCCACTGTGGTCAGTCCGGCCGCCGCCCAGGCGGCCGCCGACGGCGGCAGCTTTTCGGTGCTGGCCTACAACGTCGCCGGCCTGCCCGAGAGCATCTCCAGCGCGCCGACGCCGCGGGACCCCGCGACCACGGCGATCGGGCAGCGGCTCGGCCCGTACGACGTCGTGCACGTCGAGGAGGACTTCAACTACCACGCCAAGCTCTACGCCGCCGACACCCACCCGTACCGCACGCCCACCAGCGGCGGCGCGGGCATCGGCAGCGGGCTGAACACGCTGTCCTCGCTGCCCTACGACGCCGACGACTTCGAGCGCGTCCGCTGGACGTCCTGCCAGCTCGACTCCGGCGACTGCCTGACCCCGAAGGGCTTCACCTTCATGCGGGTACGGCTGGCCGAAGGCGTGTACGTCGACTTCTACAACGCGCACACCAACGCCGGCACGAACGACGGCGACGAGGCTTCGCGCGCGTCGAACCTGGCGCAGCTGACCGCGTTCATCCAGGCGCACTCGGCGGGCAACGCGGTGGTCGTCATGGGCGACACCAACACGCGCTACACCCGCGCGGCCGACACGATCGCCAAGTTCGGCGCGGACAACGGCCTCACCGACGCGTGGGTCAAGCTGGTGCGAGGTGGCGTCGCGCCGGCCCCGGGCAGCCCCGACCTCGTGTGCAACCAGCAGGCACCCACCAACGACTGCGAAGTCGTCGACAAGGTGCTCTACCGCGGCAGCAAGCTCGTGAACCTCGACGCGACCTTCTACAACAACGAGCACGCGAAGTTCCTCTACACCGACGGCAACATGCTGTCCGACCACGACCCGATCACCGTCCGGTTCAGCTGGACCCGCAACCCCGCGCTGCAGCTTTCGGAGCAGTTCGGCGGCCCGCACGGCGACTACTTCACCGACGTCCCCGCGGTGCCCGCGGGCGCCCGGGTGAAGACGTGGTCGCTGCGCGGCGGCAGCCGCCTCGACCAGGTCGGGGTGACCCTGGAGAACGGCACCACGCTGACCCACGGCGGCACCGGCGGCACGGCCGCGTCGCTCACCCTCGGCACCGGCGAGTACGTCACGACGGCGACCCTGTGCCAGGGCAAGTACAACGGCACGACCCGGATCTTCTCGGCCCGGTTCACCACCAGCCTCGGCCGCGTCCTGTCCGGCGGCACGACCACCGGCGACTGCGTGACCCGCACGGCGCCGTCCGGCTGGCAGCTCGCCGGCTTCCACGGGCGGACCGGCGACGAGGTCGACAAGCTCGGGTTCGTCTACACGCAGCGGTAGTCGCCGGCCAGGCCGCGAGGCGCCCCGCGGTCCGGACCCGGTTCCGGGCGGCGGGGCGTCACGCTGTTCAGCAGCTCTTCGGCGACGGCCATGGTGGGCCGGGCGCTGGGATCGGGGTGCAGCAGCGGCAGCACGGCCTCGGTGAGCGGGTGCCGCTGCCCGGTGCCCACTTCACTGCCCACGGCGGCGTAGAGGGTGGCGCCCAGGGAGTACACCTCGGCCGGGAAGTCGGGGAAGCCGCCGTCGAGCACCTCGGGGGCGAGGAAAGCGGGCAGGGGACGCCCGCCGCCGGCGAGCCCGGCCCGGCCCTCGGGCAGGAGGACGACGTGGTCCGGGTCGACGGCGGCGTGCAGGACGCCTTCGTCGTGCGCGGCGGCCAGGTCGGCGGCCAGCTGCGCGCCGAACCGGGCGACGAAATCGGGGGCGAGCGTGCCGTGCTCGCCGAGCAGCTCGGCCAGCGTCCGCGCCCCCGGGTACTCGAGCACCAGGTAGGTGGTGCTGTCTTCGTCGACGACGTCACAGATGGCCGCCCGCGGCGCGGGGATGGCTGGCACCGCGGGCGGCTCGTCGAACAGCGGCTTGACGGCGACGATCCGGCCGAGCCGTTCGTCCTGGGCGTGCCAGAGCACCGCGCCCGGCCCGGCCGGGCCGAGCAGGCGGTACCGGTCGCCGATCAGTGTCCCTTCGCGCGCCACGGCATCGTCCCTCCGTCTGGTCCACCGTCCTCCAGGGAGATACGGCCACCACGCGGATCCGGTTCGCTTGATCGACTCGATTTCCCGTTCGTGACAAAACGACCGCCGGTGGGCGCCGGTTTTTCGCAGGATTGTTCACCCCGCCGGGGTAGCCCGGCCGGGCTCGGTGCCCGGTGCCCGGGATCCGGATCGGAACCCTTGACACCGCGTGGCGCGGGTCACCTACACTACGACGGCTTGTTAGCGCTAACAATCCGTGCCCGCTGCTCGACGACGAGATGGGTGGACGATGATCAGTCGACGTGGACTGATGGCCGGCGCGGCCGGAGCCGCGGTCGCCGGGGTGCTGGGCGGCCATGCCTCGGCGCGGGCCCAGGCCGCCATCGGCGGGTACGTCATGGCGTACTTCACCGAGTCACCGTCCATGACCGGCGCCGACTACGGGCTGCACCTGGCGGTCAGCGCGGACGGCCTCGACTGGGTTCCGCTCAACCAGAACAACCCCGTGGTGACGCCGACCGCGGGCACCGGCGGGCTGCGCGATCCCTTCGTGCTGCGCAAGCAGGACGGCCGGTTCGTGGTGCTGGCCACCGATCTCAAGGGCACCGACTGGTCGCTGCAGAACCAGTACGTGCACGTCTGGGATTCCGCCGACCTGCGCGGGTTCACCGGCTACCGCCGGATCAAGCTGCATTCCATGGCCACGCACAGCTGGGCGCCCGAGGCGTTCAGGGACCCCTCGCGCAGCCAGTACGCCATCATCTACTCCGCGGCTTTCGGCGGCCACGACGTCATCATGGTCAACTACACCACCGACTTCACGACGGTCAGTGCGCCGCAGGTGTTCTTCGACCCCGGGCACGCGACGATCGACGGGACGATGGCCACCATCGGCGGCGTCAACTACCTGTACGTCAAGGACAACACGAACAGCACCCTGGTCGCCCAGCGGTCCGCTTCCCTCGCGCCCGGCAGTTTCACCACCTACCGGACCGGAATCTCACCCGGGCGGGGGGTGGAGGCGCCGCAGATCGTGCCGGCCGCGTCCGGCAACCGCTGGTACCTCTGGGGCGACACGTGGAGCCCCAACGGCCGGTTCTTCTGCTGGGAGACCACGGACGTGGCCACTGGGAACTGGACGCTGCTGAACGACCGCGCCTACACGCAGCCGTTGAACTCCAAGCACCCCGGGATCACGCCGATCACGGCCGCGGAGCGGTCGGCGCTCGTCGAGAAGTGGGGCAGCCCGGTCTGGCGGCGGTTGAAGTCGTACAACTACCCGGACCGGTACGTCCGGCACGCGAACTCCGTGGGCCGCATCGACGCCTACCCGTTCGACCCGTACCAGGACCAGCTCTGGAAGCTCGTCCCCGGCTTGGCCGACCCGGCCGGTGTGTCGTTCGAATCCGTCAACTACCCCGGCCGGTACCTGCGGCACTACAACTACGAACTGCAGCTCGCGGCCGACGACGGCACGGCGGCGTTCAAGGCCGACGCCACCTTCCACCAGACCGCGGGACTCGCCGACGCGAGCTGGTCGTCCTTCCGCTCGCACAACTACCCCGACCGCTACCTCCGGCACCACGACTACGTGCTGCGGATCGATCCGCTGGGCAGCACGTCCTCCACTGTGGACAAGCAGGACGCGACCTTCCGCGTCGGCTACTGACCCCGCTCGCGAAGGAGCCGTCATGCTACGACGACGTGGCACGGTGTTGTCCTTGCTCGTGTTCGCCTCGCTGCTGCTCGGTACGCCGGGCGCGCACGCCGCGCCGGTGACCGTGACCAACGGCAGCCAGTTCACCGACACCGCCGGCGCCCTGGTGCACGCCCACGGCGGCGGGCTGCTCAAGGTGGGCGCTTACTACTACTGGTTCGGCGAGAACCGCAACGCCGACGACACCTTCCGGGCCGTCTCGGCCTACCGCTCGACCGACCTGAAGACGTGGGAATTCCGGGGTGACGTGCTCACGCAGTCGTCGGCTTCGGAGCTGGGCCGGGCGAAGATCGAGCGGCCGAAGGTGATCTACAACCGCGCCACCGGGCAGTACGTGATGTGGATGCACAAGGAGAACGGCGACGACTACGCCGAAGCCCGCGCCGCCGTGGCCACCTCCCCGACGGTCGACGGCGGCTACACCTACCGCGGCAGTTTCCGCCCGCTCGGGGTCCACATGTCGCGGGACATCACGCTGTTCCAGGACGACGACGGCACCGCGTACATGGCTTCCGCGGCCCGCGAGAACGCCGACCTGAACGTGTACCGGCTCTCCACTGACTACACCGGTGTCTCGGCGCTGGTGCAGACGCTGTGGCCCGGCTCGTACCGCGAGGCGCCGGCGCTGTTCAAGCGCAACGGCGTCTACTTCATGGTCACCTCGGCCGCGACCGGCTGGCAGCCGAACCAGCAGAAGTACGCGACGGCCACCAGCATCACGGGCACGTGGAGCGGGTTGGCGAACGTCGGGGACGCCACCGGCTACGGCAGCCAGACCGCGTACGTGCTGCCGGTGCAGGGTTCGCAGGCGACCTCCTACCTGTACCTGGGTGACCGCTGGGCCGGTGCCTGGAGCCGTCCGGTCACCGAGTCGCGGTACGTCTGGCTGCCGCTGGCTTTCCCGAGTGCCACCACGCTGTCGATGAGCTGGTACCCGAAGGTGAGCGTCGACGTGGCGACCGGCGTGGTCGCCGGCGTCGGCTCCGGAAGCGCGTACGAATCCCTGGTGGCGCGGCACAGCGGCAAGTGCGCCGACATCCCGGGGTCGTCCCGCGCCGACGGGACGCAGCTGACGCAGTACAGCTGCAACAACGGCGGCAACCAGCAGTGGAGCGTGCTCGACCTCGGCAACGGCTACGTCAACCTGATCGCCCGGCACAGCGGCCAGTGCCTCGACGTCTCGGGGGCGTCCACCGCGGACGGCGCCGCGGTGGTCCAGTGGCCCTGCGGCGGCGGCGCGAACCAGCAGTGGCAGCTCCAGGCCGCGGACGGCGGGTACGTCCGGATTTCGGCCCGACACAGCGGAAAGTGCCTGGACGTCGTGTCCGCGTCGACCGCCGACGGCGCCGCCGTCAAGCAGTACCCGTGCACCGGCGTGACCAACCAGCAGTGGCAGCAGCGGGCCGCCTGAAGGGCTCCGTTCGGCCCTTGACGACCGGAGGAGGGCTCGCTAGTTTTTTGTGAAACTCCTTCACGTTTGGGGCTGCCTCATGCGCCTGCTCGTGGCTTTGCTCACCGCCGTGGCGATGACGTCCGGCGTCGTCGCGTCCGCCGTCGCCGAAGACGTTCCGGCGCACCGGCTTTCGGTGCGTGGTCCGGCTTTCGTCGACGAGTACGGCCGCGAAGTGGTGTTGCGCGGCTTCAACGTCTCGGGGGAGACGAAGCTCGCGGAAAACGGTTTCCTGCCGTTCGCCTCCGCGGCCGACGCGCGTCGCTCGGCTCAGGCGATACGGGCGCTCACCGGCGCGAACGCCGTGCGGATCCCGATCGCGTGGGCCGGGACGCAGCCGGTGCGCGGGCCGGTCGACACGCGGTACCTGGCCGCGCTGACCGAGCAGCTGAAGGCGTTCCTGGACGAGGGGTTCACCGTCCTGCCGGACTTCCACCAGGACCTGTTCTCCCGCTACCTGTTCAACCGCGGCAGCTGGTACACCGGCGACGGCGCGCCGAAGTGGGTCGTCGACCTCGGCGGCTACCCGGCGGAAAGCTGCGGCATCTGCGCGCACTGGGGCCAGAACATCACGCAGAACGGCGCGGTCCAGGACGCCACGAAGGACTTCTGGCACAACGCCCGCGGTGTGCAGGACGAGTTCGTCGGCATGGCCGTCCAGACGATGTCGTACCTGAAGGGGAACCTGAGCGCCACCCAGTTCGCCGGCATCGCGGGGATGGACCCGTACAACGAGCCGTTCGCCGGGCGGTACGACCAGGGCCAGGACAGCAAGGCGTGGGAGCAGAACGTGTTGTGGCCGTTCTTCCGGCGGTTCCGCGACGCGATGGACGCCGCGGGCTGGCAGGACAAGCCGGCGTTCGTCGAGCCGAACATGTTCTGGAACGCCAACATCTCCTTCCAGCTGCACCCCGGTGGCTTCCAGGACACCGGAGTGCTGGGCCCGCGGTACGTGTTCAACACGCACTTCTACGACCAGCTGGCCCAGTCCGGCGTGTTCATGCCGGGCAAGGCGGGCGACGGCCAGTACAGCGCCGCCTTCGGCACGGTCCGGGACCGGGCGGCCGCGCTCGGGACGACGGCGATCGTCACCGAATTCGGCCACCCGATGACCGGGTACACCTCGGACAAGACCCCGACCGTGGACAAGGCGATGTACCAGGCCCTGGATTCGCGGGTGCCCGGCGCGGACTGGTGGCGCAAGCCGGCGCAGTCGGGCCCGGTGCTGTCGGCGACGCAGTGGCAGTGGGACGTCTACAGCGGCCGCCACCACGAGCTGATGAACGACAACCCGGACAAGGTCAAGACCGACGGCGACGCCTGGAACGGCGAGGACTTCTCGTCGGCCCGGACGGCGGACGACGGGACGGTCCAGCTCCGCCAGGACGCCCGCCTGCTCGACCGCCTCTACCCGGCCGCGGTGGCGGGGCACACGCTGGCGTTCACCTACGAGGACCGCTCGCGTGACGGCAGCCAGGCGCTGACGTGGAACCGGATCCCGTCGACGATGCCGGCCACCGCCGCCCTCGCCGGGGCCGGGCGCTACGGCGTCCTCGTGTGGCAGGGAACGGAAGCGGCCGCGCCGACCGAGCTGCACGTCCCGGCCGGGATGACGCCGACGGTGGTGACGGACCTGGCCTCGGTCACCCGGGTGGGCGACCGCCTGCAGCTGCCGGCCACCCCGGGCCTGCACTACGCGCTGATCACGGAACCGGCGGCGGCCCCGACGGCGGCCCAGCTGGCGGCCGTCCGGGCGGAACTCGCGGCGTGGGCGCCGACGGCGGTCCGCTGACCGAGCACGACCAGCGTCGCCGCTCACGCCGCAACCGGCCCGGCTGCCGGAGTCAGCCCGCCAGCAGGGCGACCATGCTGTGCGGGGCGTCCGCGCCGAACATGATTGCGTAGATGTCCTCGTCGGCCGCTTCCGCCGCGGCGCGCGCGAACATGGCCTGCTCGTACTCGGCCAGCGCGGTCTCCACCTCGCCCGGGTGGGCGGCGAGGGCCTGGCCGAGCTCGGCGCCGTCCAGCATGGCGAGGTTGGCGCCTTCGCCGTTCGGCGGCATCAGGTGGGCGGCGTCGCCGAGCAGGGTCACCCCCGGCACGCGGTCCCAGCGGTGCCCGGCAGGCAGCGTGGCGAGGCGGCGCAGCACCGGCGGCAGGTCGCTTTCGGTGATCAGCGCGGTCAGCTCGGGCGCCCAGCCGGCGAACTCCTCGACGGTCCGGGCCGTCACGGTCGCGGCGTCGGCTCCGGCGAGCCAGTCCTGTGGCCGGTACAGCTGCGCGTAGGTGTGCAGGGTCCCGCCGCTTTCGCGGTGCGCGATGATCCCCTTGCCCGGCGCCAGCGCGTAGAGCGCGCCCGCGCCGACCACCTTCGCGGCGGCCGGGTGCCGGGTGTCGCCGTCGAAGAGGAACGTCTCGACGACCGTCACGCCGACGTACTCCGGGGTGGCGGCCGAGAGTAGCGGGCGGACCTTCGACCAGGCGCCGTCCGCGCCGACCAGCAGGCTCGTGACGAAGGTGCCGCCGCCGGCCAGGCGCACTTCGTGGGTGCCGTCGCCGAGGGCCCGCACCCCGCCGACCTTCTGTCCCCAGTGGACGGTGCCGGGTGGCAGGGAGTCCAGCAGCAGCTGCCGCAGCTCGCCGCGCTGCACTTCGGGGCGTTGGCCGGTGCCGTCGTCGGGCTCGTCGAGCAGCACCGTGCCGTGGCGGTCGACCACGCGGGACGACTCGCGGCCCGGCAGGACGAGCGCCCGGAACTCCTCGGCGAGGCCGGCGGTTTCCAGCGCGAGCCGGCCGTTCCACGGGTGGATGTCGAGCATCCCGCCCTGGCGGCGCGCGGCCGGGGACGCTTCGGCCTCGTACACCTCGGCCCGGATGCCGTGCCGGTGCAGGACGCGGGCCAGGACGAGACCGCCGAGCCCGGCTCCGATGATCGTGACAGTCATGGTTCCCTCCGATTGGATCGTCGTTCCAATCACCACGCTAACACGAGTTTGGATCGCCGTTCCAACCGTGCGATGATCGGCACATGGCGAAACGGGCCCAGCGGCGCACGGACGGGCTGTCGAAGGACGTGATCGTGCAGGCGGCGGCCGCGATCCTGGACGAAGGCGGCGAGGCGGCGCTGACGTTCCGCGCGCTCACCACCCGCCTGTCGACCGGCTACGGCGCGATCTACCACCACGTCGCGAACAAGAGCGACCTCCTCGCGGCGGCGACCGAGGCCGTCATCACCCGCGTGCTGGGCGACGCCGTCGCCGGGGACGACCCGCGGGAAGCGCTGCGGACGGTGTCGCTGGGCCTGTTCGACGCGATCGACGCCCACCCCTGGGTCGGCGCCCAGCTGTCCCGCGAACCGTGGCGGCCCGCGCTCCTGGAGATCTACGAACGGATCGGCGGGCTGCTGGCCGTCCTCGACGTGCCCGAGCGGGAGCTGTTCGACGCGGCCGCCGCGTTGGTCAGCTACGTGCTCGGCGTGGCGGGGCAGAACGCCGCCAACGCCCGCCTCCTCGCCGCAGGCCAGGGGGACCGGTCGGCTTTCCTGGGCGCTGTCGCCGCCCAGTGGGCCGCGCTCGACCCGGAGCGGTACCCGTTCGTCCACCGGGCGGCGGCGCAGCTGCGGGAGCACGACGACCGCGAGCAGTTCCTCGCGGGCGTCGACATCCTCCTGGCCGGGATCGGGGCCCTGCGCTAGCGGCTACGGACGGGCGATGCCCGCGCCGATGCCGTCGAGCAGGAAGCCGAGGCCGATCCGGAACGTCTCGTCGGCGTCGTGGTGGGCGGCGTCGTGGACGACCTTCTCGAGTGCGGGGAAGCGGCCGGTGGCGAACATCCGCACCAGGTAGGGGCCCAGTTCGGCCTGCCACTGCCGCTGGTCCAGCCCGCTGGCGCGTTCGGCGCGCCGTTCGGCGATCTCGCGGCGGACCGCGCCGATCACGTAGGCGTCGACGGCGGTGACCATCGGCATGACGACGTCCACGTCGACGCCGTCCAGCGCGGCCAGCACCGCCTCGCCCCTGGCCAGTGCGTTCGGCCCGAGCTGGGGGCGGCCGCCGATCAGGTCGGCGAACCACTCGTGCCGGTGCACGGCCCGCCGGGTGGCCTCGGCGACCGAGGTGAGCACCTCCCGCCAGCCGTCGCCGGTGGGCCGGATCTCCGCGTGGACGGCGTCGACCATCAGGTCGAGCAGCTCGTCCTTGGTGTCGATGTAGCCGTAGAGCCGCATCGGCCCGACGTCCAGCGCGGCGGCGATCTTGCGCAGCGACACGGCGTCCAGGCCGGCTTGATCGGCCAGCTCGACCGCGGTCCGGACGATCAGGTCGCGGCTCAGCGGCGCCGGCGCCGGTCGGTTCGCCGGCTCCGGCCGTTCCCACACCAACATGGGGGTGACAGTACAACGCCTCCCGCGATACAGTGTATCGAGACGTACGGCGTATCGGAGGGGGAGTTATGAGCATCGCGATCGTGGGAGCCGGCATGGGCGGCCTGGCGCTCGCCCGTGTTCTGCACGTCAACGGCATCGAGTCCGTCGTGTACGAGCGCGACGCGGCGCGGGACGCCCGCAGGCAGGGCGGCATGCTGGACATCCATTCCGGGCAGCGGGCGCTGCGCGAGGCCGGGCTGCTGGAGAAGTTCCTGACGATCGCCCGCGGCGAGGGGCAGGACATGCGCCTCCTGGAACCGGACGGCACCCTGCTGCTGCGGGAGGACACACCGGACGACGCGCCACTCTTGCGGCCGGAGATCGACCGCACGGACCTGCGCGCGTTGTTTCTCGACGCACTGCCCCCGGAAACGGTCCGCTGGGGCCACGCGTTCGACCACGCGGAAGACGGCGTCGTGCACTTCGCGGGCGAGGGCAGCGCCCGGTACGACCTGCTGGTCGGCGCGGACGGCGCGAACTCCCGCGTCCGTGGCCTCCTCACCGACGCCCGCCCGGCGCACCTCGGCCAGAACGCGGTCGAGCTGGCGATTTCCGACATCGACGCCAGGTACCCGGACCTGGCGGCCATGGTGGGCCGCGGAAACTACTGGGTCTTCGGCGAAGGAAAGTCCCTGTCAGCCCAGCGAAACGGCGACGGCTGCGTCCGGATCGGCATCAGTTTCTACAACACCGGAGAGGATTGGTTCGAGGCCACCGGAATCCCGTTCGACAACCCGCCGGCGGCCCGAGCTCGCTTGATGGAGCTCTTGACCGGCTGGGACCCGGGGATCACCCGCCTGATCGAGGTGAGCGACGACACGATCGTCCCCCGGACTTTGACGGCACTCCCGGTCGGCTTGAGGTGGCCATCGAACCCGAAGGTGACCCTGGTCGGCGACGCGGCGCACTTGATGCCCCCGGTGGGCGAGGGGGCGAACATGGCCATGCTGGACGGCGCGGTCCTGGGAGCGGCCTTGGCGGCCCACCCGGACGACTTCGCGACGGCGGTGGCGGAGTACGAGAAGGAGATGTTCGAGCGAACGGAAGCGGCGGCCCGAATGTCGGCGGACATGCAGCAGTTGCTGATGTCCCCGGACGCAAGCCGCCGCCTGCTCGAGTTCTTCCAACCACGATGATCCACCCGCCGGCGGCGTTCTCAGCCACGGCTCGGTGGGAGGAATGAGTTCGAACATGCCGGAACCGTGACCTGTGCCGAGATCGGCTCGCCCCGGCCAGGCCGACCGGATCGGCGTGGCCGAAGCCGTCGACGGCGCGGACCCAGGGCACCGGCCGACCGCAGGCAGCAGCCGGTCTACCCTGGAAGCCGATGACCGAGAAGCAGGCACCCAGGGCGTACCAGATCCGCACCTAGGTCTGTACGAGTTTGCAACTCGCTGGCACCGGACGGTTTCTGCTGATCTGATGGCCAGTGGACGTTGCAAACTCACGTAGTCGGTCTCTGTGCACGAGGTATGCCTCATTGGGGAAGGGCGTCGCCTGTTCCAGGGCAGAGCGGCGGCCCATGCTTGTGGAGCACTGCCTGGGGCGAGCGGCGCGAAGAGAAGAATGATCTTCGCTTGCCCAGGAAGAGCAGAGGCTAACGCGTCGGCTATGGGGCGCAGCACGTGGTGGTCTGACCGTTGACGCCGCTTGATCATGTAACACCGACACCGGGACTTACGAGCTATATGCCGAAGGTCCCTGGGATGAACTGACTCAGGGCTGCGACGTTGTTTGGCCTTGGGTTGGCGGGATCTCAGGAGGAGTCGGCATGGATCCGCTCTACATAGTGGACTTTCACGTCAGCGGGGTGGACAAGGACGTTGTGATGTCCCCCAGCGCAGTCTTCGAGCGCCTCCTCGGCCATGTCGCTGCTTGGCTGAACTGGGATGCTCTCGACACAGTGGACTCTGATTCCTTGGCGGGGCCCGGGCGCATTGAGCAGCGGATACACCGATCCGGGCAAGAGTTAACTCGGCAGATTCTTTGGAGGAGTCGCGGAACAGACGAGATTCAGGTGTTCCAATGCCTGATCAACCAGGATCTGGCAGTGCCAGGGATGGGCAGCTTCATCTGCGAGGTCACGGTGTTTCGAGATCAGAGTTGCGCGGCACTTCGCGTCGAGATGGGGCGCGAGACGGTGCATGGGCTACTCACGCCCACCCCTGTGTCGAGCGTGCGCCGTCCGCGGCTTCTCCCGAGTGTCTTACGTGATGAGGCGCTCACTTGCCGGAGTCAGGGCCAAGTGGTCGACGGCCGGTTTCAGTGGATCAATCCAGGCCAGGTAACACCTCTCGAAGAAGCATTGGCCCACGTGCCTCGTCTCCCTCTCCTACTCATCGACGGTCGGCGCGAGCAAACTCAAAATTTCGCCAAGTACGCCGCCTCTCAGTTGGCAGGCCTCGCACAGGCAACGGTCCTTGACGGTCGCGCGCTGACCATGATCAAGAATCGTTTGGAGGAAATTGATGCGGCGGTCCCGGATCATGGAGCCCGTCTGGTCTGGCCGGCAACCGGATGGCGGAACCCGGTATTCGACGAGCGGCAGCTGCGTGATCGGGATCGTGCAGTCGCAATCCTGCTCAAAATGGTTGCTGCAGCATCGGTCGCCGCGCGGGGTAGAAACCGGTACTTCAGGCGTGCTGTTGACGCCACGCGACAGCGTCGCGAGGAGAAGTTCCAAAAAGACTTGGCTGAGGCTCGGGTAGCGGATGATGCTGTCTCGACAGTTCAGACTCTGAAAGTCCGCGTCGAGGAACTCAAAGGGGAGGCGGAGTTCTGGGAGGGTGAGGCTGAGCGTTTGGAGAGCGAAAATGGACAACTTCGCGCCGCGAAGTCCGAGGTTCAGTACTGGAAAGAACTTGCGCTCACGGCTCAGCAGTCGATGGCCGGTCCCAGCGGTGCCAGTTGGCAGGATGCGCCTACGCTCGAAGCCGGTAGTCTCGACGAACTGGCCAGCTTCCTTACTGCGGTCTCAAGCGGTGCTATCGTCTTCACGGCGGCAGCGGGGCGTAGTTGGAAACAGAGCAGGTATCCGCATGGTGAGCGCATGCGGGAGAGCCTTGTGCTCTTGGCGCAAGCCGCAGTTGAGTGGCGGACGTCGGGTTGTCAGACTGGTGGCATGGTCATTGACGACTGGTTCAAGACCCGCTGGGGTTTGAATATGGCTGGCACCGACAAAGGTTTACGGCAGGTGAAGGGTGAGAAGTTCACCTTTGACGGGCAAGACCTCATACGGGAACCGCATCTTAAGTTAGATGATCATGTAGCGCGAAATGAAGTTGGGCGAGTCTACTTTGGGTTGGACGTCGCGAATCGACGCTTTATTGTTGACCATGTTGGCATAAAGCTCTACTGAAGGCGATAGTGTGAAGTCCGTGTAGTCTCTGACGCAATTCTACTCTTCGGCAGTTTGAAACTTCTTTGGTGAATTCTGAGAGAAAACATTTCCGTTTATTTCGCTTGTCGGGCCGCGACTGCCGTCGTCTGAGGCGAAAAGCGGGAAATCTCGTCTGCCTGTTTCCTCTTTGTTTGGTCTAAGGGTGTTCGTCGGAGCGGAGAAGGCGCCGGGTGGTGCACTGCTCCACGGGGCGGTGCCGCGCGCTCGCTTGGCGGTGTTCTGTTGAGACTTCGCCTGACGTGTCCGGGGCAGCTCTTCGACCGTTCCGGGCCTGGCCGACAGGTAGAGCCGACGAAGTAGGTCGCGATAAATCGCCACCTTCGGCGACCTCGATCTCGACGGTGTGGACGACGGCGACAATGACTACTCCGACCGGCGGGATCGGACAGGTCGGAAGGCGATCTCGCGATCGCGACGATCGCAGCGGCGAGGGGGTTCGTCGCAATCACGATCCGGCTGTGGGCCCTCGCAGCGCTGGAGACGACCGGACCTGGGAGGGGACGCCAAGGCTCAGGTCAGGTGGGGCGGGTTTACCCTGGAAGCCGATGACCGAGAAGCAGGCACCCAGGGCGTACCAGATCCGCACCTTCGGCTGCCAGATGAACGTGCACGACTCCGAGCGCCTCGCCGGGCAGCTCGAGGACGCCGGTTACGTCCCCGCCACCGCCGGGGCCAAGCCGGACCTCATCGTGTTCAACACCTGCGCCGTGCGGGAGAACGCGGACAACAAGCTCTACGGCACCCTCGGGCACCTGCGCCCGGACAAGGTCGCCAATCCCGATCTGCAGATCGCCGTGGGTGGGTGTCTGGCGCAGAAGGACCGCGGCGAGATCGTCAAGCGGGCGCCGTGGGTGGACGTCGTGTTCGGGACCCACAACATCGGGTCGCTGCCCACGCTGCTGGAGCGGGCGCGGCACAACGCCGAGGCCGAGGTCGAGATCCTCGAATCGCTCGAGACCTTCCCCTCCACGCTGCCCGCGCGCCGCGAATCGTCCTACGCGAGCTGGGTGTCCGTTTCGGTCGGCTGCAACAACACCTGCACCTTCTGCATCGTCCCCGCCCTGCGCGGGAAGGAACGCGACCGGCGGCCGGGGGAGATCCTCGCCGAGGTCGAGGCGCTCGTCGCCGAGGGCGTGCTCGAGGTCACCCTGCTCGGGCAGAACGTCAACTCCTACGGCGTCGAATTCGGTGACCGGCAGGCGTTCGGCAAGCTGCTGCGCGCGTGCGGGACCGTCGACGGCCTCGAGCGCGTCCGGTTCACCTCGCCGCACCCGGCCGCGTTCACCTCCGACGTCATCGACGCCATGGCCGCCACCCCGAACGTCTGCCACCAGCTGCACATGCCGCTGCAGTCGGGGTCCGACCGGGTGCTGCGCGAGATGAAGCGGTCCTACCGCTCGGCGCGCTTCCTGAACATCCTCGACGAGGTCCGCGCGGCCATGCCGGACGCGGCGATCACCACCGACATCATCGTCGGCTTCCCCGGCGAGACCGAGGAGGACTTCCAGGCGACCCTGGACGTCGTCGCCCAGGCCCGCTTCTCCAGCGCGTTCACCTTCCAGTACTCGAAGCGCCCCGGCACGCCGGCCGCGACGATGGACGGCCAGCTGCCCAAGGAGGTCGTGCAGGAGCGCTACGACCGCCTGGTCGAGCTGCAGAACGCCATCTCCTGGGACGAGAACAAGAAGATCGTCGGCCGCCGCGTCGAGCTGCTGGTCGCCGCGGGCGAGGGCCGCAAGGACGCCGAAACGCACCGCATGAGCGGCCGTGCCCGTGACGGGCGGCTGGTGCACTTCACGCCGACCGGCGCCCACGTCGACCGCGCGGTCCGCCCCGGTGACGTCGTCGAGACGGTCGTCACCTACGGCGCCCCGCACCACCTGGTCGCCGACGGCGACCTGCTGTCCCACCGGCGCACGCGCGCCGGCGACAACGCCGAGGCCGGGCTGCGGCCGAAGACGAGCGGTGTCACGCTGGGCCTGCCGGGCTTCGGTGCCCCGGCCGCCCGGCCCGAACCGGTGAGTGGGTGTGCGCTGTGACCGAGCCGCGAGGCAACGGCGAGCTGGCCGAACTGGCGGCCGAGATCGACGAAGCGGGCGCGCGGGCGTCCCGCACGGTGGAGCTGGGCCGCCGCGGGTTCACCATCGCGGTGTTCACCTTCGTGCTGCTGATCTGCCTGATCCTGCCCTGGGTCGGCGACCACGCGGGCTGGCGGGTGCTGGCCGGCGAGGGCGGCGGCATCCCGCAGCTGTTCGCGGCGACGTCGACCGGCGTCGGCATCCTGGCCTCGGCGCTGGCCCTGGTGACGCGCCGCTGGTGGCTGGCCTGGGTGTGCGCGGCGGGCGGCTGGTTCGCCTCGGTGGACGGGCTGCTGGCGATCTGGTCCCAGCAGTCGTCCCACGCCCCGGGCGCCGCCGGCGGCGGCCCCGGGATCGGCATGATCATCGCCTGGATCGCGATGATCTGCCTGGCCGTGCAGTGGATGCGGACGGCGTTCTCGCGTTCGTGAGGCCGGTGGGGACCGGGGGTCAGCCGACGCGCAGGGTGAGGGTTCCCGCCGAGTAGGCGGCGGCGTAGAGCGACGTCTCGGGGTGGAAGAGCCGCAGCGAGACGGTGGCGCTCAGGCTGAAGCTGAGGCTCAGGGAGAACCCGCCGTTGGGACGGCAGGTCGTGTCGGCGATGTTCACCCAGGCCCCGGCCTGCAGCTGCTGCACGATGACGGTCTCGACGCTCGCCTCGGAGCGGGCGGTCTCGAGCACCTGGAGGTTGCCCTTGAGGTCGACCTTCTCGCCGACCTTGACGTGGTCCTTGGCGAGCTTCCCGTCGACCTTCACCTTCTTCTTCCCGGCCTCGGTGGCCGAGGAGAGGGGAGCGGCACCCGCCGGGGCGGCGAGCGCCGGGGCGAGCCCGGCGAGAGCGACGGTGACGGCGAGAGCGGCGATGAGCCTGCGGGGTGTCCTGGTCATGAACGGAGTGGAGCACCGGGAACGGCCCGGAGCACGCGGTGACCCCCGGTCGGGGCGTGGGCCGAACCCCTTCGGGTGCTTCCGCTTGCCGATCGCGCCCAAACGCGGCGAAGGCCGCACCCGGGGTGTTCCCGGATGCGGCCTTCTCGCCGCGTCGAAGTGCCCAGATGGGACCAGGGCGCTCAGCGGTCCGCGACCGCCGCCTCCGCGGCCTGCAGCCACTCACGCCACTGCGCCGCCTGCTCGTCGGCCTTCTTGGCCCGCCGCTCGTCCCCGGCCGCGCGCGCCTTCGCCGCCTGCGACTCGAACTGCTCCACCCGCTCCCGGAACTGCGCCGCGCGGGCCTGGGCCTCCGGGTCGGTCCGGCGCCAGCGGCTGTCCTCGGCCGCCTTGACCGCGTCCTGGACCGCCTTCAGCCTGCCGTCCAGCTCGCGGATGCGCTCGCGGGGGACCTTGCCGATCTCGTCCCACTGCTCCTGGATGCGCCGCAGCGCGCTCTTCGCCGCCTCCAGGTTGGCCGACGCGTCGATCTTCTCGGCCTCGACCAGCAGCTCCTCCTTGCGGGCCGCGTTCGCGCCGAACTCGGCGTCGCGCTCGGAGAACACCGCCGACCGGCGGGCGAAGAACTTGTCCTGCGCCGCGCGGAAGCGCTGCCACAGCGCCTCGTCGCTGTCCTTCGGCGCGCGGCCGGCCGCCTTCCACTCGGTCATCAGGTCCTTGTAGCGGCCCGCCGTCTCGCCCCAGTCGTCGGACTCGCTGATGGCCTCGGCCTCGGCGATGAGCTCTTCCTTGCGCTGCTTGGCCGACGCGCGCTGCTTGTCCAGCTCGGCGAAGTGCGAGCCCCGGCGGCGGTTGAACGCCTCGCGGGCCTTCGAGAACCGCTTCCACAGCTCGTCGTCGGTCTTGCGGTCGACGCCCTTGACCGTCTTCCACTCGTCCAGGATCGCCCGCAGCCGGTCGCCCGCCGCCTTCCACTGGGTGGAGTCGGCCGCGATCTTCTCGGCCTCCTCGGCCAGCGCCTGCTTGCGGGCCACCGCCGCGGCCCTGGCCTCCTCGCGCTCCGCCTTCGCACTGGCCAGCGCCTTCTCGGCGTGCGCGATGACGTACTCCAGCCGCGCGGCGAGCGCGGCCAGGTCGCCGACCACGGCCGCCTCGGCGAGGCCGTCCCGGATCTGGGTGGCGCTCGACAGCGCGTGCTTCGGGTCGCCCGCCCCGGAGATCAGCCGGGTTTCCAGCAGCTCGACCTCGGTGCGCACGTCGTCGAAACGGCGCGCGTAGTGCACCAGGCCCTCGTCGGGGCTGCCGGCCTGCCAGACACCGACGGCGCGCTCGCCTTCGGGGGTGACGACGTAGACGGTGCCCTCGTCGTCGATCCGGCCCCAGGACGACGGGGTGGGTTCGGCGGGCGGCACGGGCGGGGCGGCGTGCCCGGCGTGCAGCGCGTGCGGCACCGGGTGCGGGGCCGGGGTACCGGTGGAAGTGTTCTCCTGGGCCATCGCAGGCTCCTTATCGCCTGTACGCCCGCTTGCGCGGGCGCCCCGCCGTTCGGGCGGGGCCGGGTAATGCGGTCGTCACGGGCCGTGCTCGGATGCTACGGCCCCACGCGGCATTCAAGCAGCTCAGCGCGCACCGTGGTACTGGATGGGCCACTCGAAGCTCGTGATCCTACTTCCGGTGGACGCTCTGTGTCGGCCCGCAGGTATCGTCAGCCGCCGTGAACAGCCCCGTCGTCCCGCTCGCGGTGGTCGGGCCGACGGCCACCGGCAAGACCGCGCTCGCCGTGGACCTGGCCCGCGAACTCGGCGGCGAAGTCGTCAACGCGGACGCGATGCAGCTCTACCGGGGCATGGACATCGGCACCGCCAAGGCCACCGAGGCCGAGCGCCGCGGCGTCCCGCACCACCTGCTCGACGTGCTGGACGTGACCGAGACGGCGTCCGTCGCGGCCTACCAGCGGCACGCGCGGGCCGAGATCGAGCGGCTGCTGGCCGCCGGCCGGGTCCCGGTGCTGGCCGGCGGGTCGGGCCTCTACGTCCAGGCCGTGCTCGACGACCTGCGGTTCCCCGGCACCGACCCGGCCGTCCGGGCCCGGCTCGACGCGGAGGCCGAGGAGCTCGGCACACCCGCGTTGTACACCCGGCTGGGTGAATGCGACCCGGCGGCCGCGGCCAAGATCCTGCCGACCAACACCCGCCGGATCGTGCGCGCTCTCGAGGTCATCGAGATCACCGGCGAGCCGTTCTCGGCGAATCTGCCCGAGCCGGGGCCCGCTCGCTACGGCACGGTGGTGATCGGCGTCGACCGCGCGGCCGAGGAGCTCGACGAGCGCGTGAACGAGCGCGTGGAGCGGATGTTCGCGGCCGGGCTGGTCGACGAAGTGCGCGAGCTGGAGAAGCGGGGCCTGCGCGAGGGGAAGACGGCGTCGCGGGCGCTCGGCTACCAGCAGGTGCTCGCCGAACTGGACGGCGAAGGCGACTTCGCGGCGGCCGCCGCGGCAACCGCGCAGGCCACCCGGCGCTTCGTCCGCAAGCAACGGTCCTGGTTCCGGCGCGACCAGCGGATCCGCTGGTTCGACGGCGCCGATCCCGGGCTGGCCGCGCGCGTCCTGGATACCCTGGGCCGGTAATCTGCCCCCATGGGCGGAATCGAGTTCCTCAAGGGGCACGGCACGCAGAACGACTTCGTGCTGCTCCCCGACCCGGCGGGCCGCCTCGAGCTGACCGAAGCCAGGGTGGCGGCGCTGTGCGACCGCAGGCGCGGCCTCGGGGCCGACGGCGTGCTGCGGGTCGTCCGGGCCGCCGCGCTCGGCGTGTCGTCCGCGGGCGAGTGGTTCATGGACTACCGCAACGCCGACGGCTCGATCGCCGAGATGTGCGGCAACGGCGTGCGCGTGTTCGCCCGGTACCTGGTCGACGCGGGCTTGGCCGCGGAAGGCGAGTTCGTCGTCGGCACCCGCGCGGGCGACCGCCCGGTGGTGGTGCACCCGGACCGCTCGGTGACGGTGCAGATGGGCCCGGCGACGATCACCGGGACGTCGGTGACGGTGGTGGCGGGCCGCCCGTTCTCCGGCGTGGCGGTGGACGTCGGCAACCCGCACCTGGTGTCGCTCCTCGACGACGACGTGGCCGGCCTCGACCTGCGCGACCAGCCCGACTTCGACCACGACGTGTTCCCGAACGGCGTGAACCTCGAGTTCATCAACTACGTCAGCGCCGGCGCGCTCCGGATGCGCGTCCACGAGCGCGGCGTGGGCGAAACGCGGGCGTGCGGCACCGGCACGGTCGCCGCGGTGGCGGCCGCGTTCCACCTGGCGGGCACCGACACCGGAGCCTCCACAGTGGACGTCCCGGGCGGCCGCGTCGAGGTGACGGTCTCCCGCGGCGCGTCGACGCTGTCCGGCCCCGCCGAGATCGTGGCCCGCGGCGAGATCGACGAAGCCTGGTGGGCCGCCGCCGGTTCGTGACCGGGGCGGCCCACCGGTGTCAGACCTTCGCTTCGACGGCGAAGTCGCCTTCGCGGGTCGTCACCTCCGCGATCGCGCCCGCGGTGCGGATGTCCGACTCGATCTCCGCGAAGCGCGCCAGCACCTCCGCCGGTCCGGTCACCGTCAGGCTCTCCACCGCCGTGCGCATCGACACCTTCGCGTCGGTCTTCGCCCGCCGGACCGCGGCGATCACCTGGCTTGCCAAAACCAGCGCCTGCGGGTCGCCGTCGGACTCCGTCACCGAAGGCCAGGCGGCCCGGTGCACCGAACCCTCCTGCCACCACGACCAGACCTCCTCGGTCGCGAACGGCAGGAACGGCGCGAACAACCGCAGCAGCGCCGAGAGCGCCGTCACGAGGGCCGCCTGCGCCGACTCCGCTCCCGAAGGGCCGCTGTCGCCGTACGCACGGCCCTTCACCAGCTCGACGTAGTCGTCGCAGAACGTCCAGAAGAACGTCTCGGTCACCTGCAGCGCCCGCGCGTAGTCCAACGCCTCCAGCGCCGCCGTCGCCTGCTCGGTGACGACGGCCAGCGACGCGAGCAGCGCCCGGTCCAGCGGCTCGACGGCTACGGCGGACGACGAAGGCACGCCCAGCCCGAGCACGAACCGGCTCGCGTTGAGCAGCTTCGTCGCCAGCCGGCGGCCGACCTTCATCTGGCCCTCGTCCACCGCCGTGTCGACGCCCGGCCGCGCGCTTCCTGCCCAGTAGCGCACAGCGTCCGAGCCGAAGCGCTCCAGCAGGTCCACCGGGGTGATCACGTTCCCGACCGACTTCGACATCTTCTTGCGGTCCGGGTCCAGCACCCAGCCCGCGATCGCCGCCGCCCGCCACGGCAGCACGCCGTGCTCCAGCTCCGCGCGCACCGCCGTCGAGAACAGCCAGGTGCGGATGATCTCGTGCGCCTGCGGCCGCAGGGCAAAGGGGAACACGCGCTCGAACAGGTCGTCGTCGACGCTCCACCGGCCGACGATCTGCGGCGTCAGCGACGACGTCGCCCAGGTGTCCATCACGTCGGGATCGGCCACGAAGCCACCCGGTACCCCGCGCCGGTCCTCGGTGAACCCCGGCGGGACGTCGCTGCTCGGGTCCACCGGCAGGGTGTCCGGCAGCAGGGGCGCCGTGTAGTCCGGTTCGCCGTCGGAACCGAGCCGGTACCACAGCGGGATCGGCACGCCGAAGAACCGCTGCCTGCTGATCAGCCAGTCGCCGGCCAGGTTCTCCACCCACGACGAGTACCGGACGCGCATGTGCTTCGGCACCCAGTTCAGCTCTTCGCCACGGGCGAGCATCTTCTCCCGGAACGCGGCGTCGTTCCCGCCGTTGCGCAGGTACCACTGCCGGCTGGCGACGATTTCCAGGGGCTTGTCGCCCTTTTCGTAGAACTTCACCGAGTGCGTGATCGGCCGCGGTTCCCCGTGCAGAGCACCGGCTTCGCGCAGCAGCCGCACCATGATCTCGCGTCCGGTGTGGACGGTCTTGCCCACCAGCGGCGCGTAGGCGTCCGGCGACACCCCGGCCGGCGCGTCGGGCAGGAACCGGCCGTCGCGGCCCAGCACCACCCGCGTCGCCAGCCGCAGCTCCCGCCACCACGTGACGTCGGTGGTGTCGCCGAAGGTGCACACCATCGCGATCCCGCGGCCCTTCTCCGGATCCGCGAGGTGGTGCGCCACCACGGGCACCTCGACGCCGAACACCGGCGACCGCACGGACTTCCCGAACAGCGGCTTGAAGCGCTCGTCGTCGGGGTGCGCCACCAGGGCGACGCACGCGGGCAGCAGCTCCGGCCGGGTCGTCGCGATCACCACGTCGCCGTCCGGCCCGGTGAACGCGAGGTCGTGGAAGGCACCGCGGCGTTCGCGGTCCTCCAGCTCGGCCTGGGCGACGGCGGTGCGGAACGACACGTCCCACAGCGTCGGCGCTTCGGCCTGGTAGGCCTCACCGCGTTCGAGGTTGCGCAGGAACGCGCGCTGGGAGATCAGCCGCGCGTCGTGCCCGATCGTCTGGTAGGTCATCGTCCAGTCGACCGAGAGCCCGAGCTGCCGCCACAGCTGCTCGAAGACCTGCTCGTCGGTCACGGTCAGCGCTTCGCACAGCTCGACGAAGTTGCGCCGCGAGATCGCCACCACGTCCTTGCCCGGCTTCTCCGGCGGCCGGAACTGCGGGTCGTAGGGCAGCGACGGTTCGCAGCGGACGCCGAAGTGGTTCTGCACCCGGCGTTCGGTCGGCAGGCCGTTGTCGTCCCACCCCATCGGGTAGAAGACTTCGCGCCCGCGCATCCGCTGGAACCGGGCCAGGATGTCGGTGTGGGTGTAGGAGAAGACGTGCCCGATGTGCAGTGACCCGCTGACCGTCGGCGGGGGAGTGTCGATCGAGTAGATCTCGTCCCGGGTCTTCGTGCGGTCGAAGCGGTAGGCGCCGGTGGTTTCCCATACGGGTACCCACTTGGCCTCCAGACCGTCGACACCGACCTTGTCCGGGACTCGCGGGCGCTCGTAAGGGTTGCTCATGCAGCAACTCTAGGCGGCCGGAGAACCGGTTTTCGCCGCGGTCGGCAGGTCGCGCATCTTCCGCAGCGGGGAGCAGACCACCCACAGCGCGGCCGCCGCCTCCCCGGCCGCCGCGACCCAGATCGCGCCGCGCAGCCCGAGGCCTTCCCCGAGCGCGCCGCCCAGCAGGCCGCCGAGCGGCAGCGTGCCCCAGACGAGGAACCGGACGCTCGCGTTCATCCGGCCCATCAGCCGGTCGGGACAGATCGCCTGCCGGTAGGAGACCTGCGCGACGTTGTAGACGATCACCCCGAACCCGTAGACGACCTCGCCGAACGCGGCGAGCACCAGCCGCCAGTCCGCGCCGGTCCAGGGGAGCAGCAGGTGCGCGGGCCAGGACAGCAGCGGCACCAGCCAGATCGTGCGCGCGTGCCCGATCCGGCGGGTCAGCGCGCCGGAGAAGACCGCGCCGAGGACGCCGCCCGCCCCGCCGACGGCGAGCATCACGCCGACGAGCGAGGGGGACAGCCCGACGGTGCGCGTGAAGAACAGCACCTGGACGGCCACGAACGCGCCGCCGAAGAGGTTCGCCGTCGCGGTGCAGGCGACGCTCGAGCGCAACGGCCGGTCGGAGAAGACGAACCGCAGCCCTTCCGCGATCTGCGGCAGCAGGCGGGTGTGCTCGCCGCGTTCCGGTGCCGGCTCGACCGCGCGGATCCGCAGCAGGCACAGCGCCGACGTCAGGTACCCGACGGCGGTGACGAGCACGGTGGTGGCCGCGCTGAACACCTGGACCAGCACGCCCGCGCCGCTCGGCCCGGCGACCTGGGCGACCGACTGGACCGCCTGCAGCTTGGCGTTGCCCTCCAGGAGGTGCTCCCGGCCGACGAGCGAAGGCAGGTACGACTGGTAGGCGACGTCGAAGAACACCGTCGCGATGCCGACGAACAGCATGGCGATGACCAGCTGCGCGAGCGTCAGCACCCCCGCCCACCAGGCGAGCGGCACGCTCAGCAGCAGCGCGAAGCGGGTGAAGTCGGCGACGAGCATGACCGGGCGGCGCCGCAGCCGGTCCACCCACACCCCGGCGGGCAGGCCGAAGAACAGGAACGCGACCGTCTGGGCCGCGGTCAGCAGGCCCATCTCGAACGGCGTCGCGGCCAGCGTCACCGCCGCGAGCAGCGGGATCGCGGTGTACCCGACCATCGTGCCGAACTGGCTGGCCGTGTCGCCGGCCCAGAGCCGCCGGAAGTCGGCGTGGAAGAACAGGGACCCGCTGCGCATGGCGACGAGTGTGCCGCGAGTGATTGGAAAGTGTCAATCACTGGACGCCCTAGGCTGGGCCCGTGCCCACTGAGCAACGCCGAGCCGCGACCGAAGCCGAGGCCGCCGCGCTGGCTTCCGGAATACGGCTGCGCATCATCCGGTTGACCTTTTCGGAGGCGCTGACGAACAAGGAGCTCGCGCAGCGGCTGGGCCGCGATCCGGCGACGACCCTGCACCACGTGCGGAAGCTCGTCGAGACCGGCTTCCTCGCCGCGCAGCCGCCACGCCGCGGAGCACGGGGCGCCAAGGAAATTCCGTATCTTTCGACGGGGCTTTCGTGGACACTCGACTCATGCGGTGACAAGGGCGTGGAAGAGGCGGTTCTCGAGGCCTATCTGGCCGAGATCGCCGAGACCGGATTCGCGGGCGTGCACCAGTCGCGCCTGGTCGTCCAGGTGGCCCCCGAGGAGCGGGCGGAGCTGGAAACGCGGCTCAACGCCCTGCTCGAGGAGTTCCGCATGCGTCCCCGCCGTCCCGGCGCGGAGCGCACCGCGATCTACCTCGCCACCTATCCCAGCACGTAAAAGTTCGGTTCCCGCGGCGAATCGTGGGAACATGGAGGCACGATGACAGAACTGACACACACCGAAGACCACGACGACGACCTGTACGACCCGTCGACAGGCGAGATGGAGCTCGAAGACCGCGCATCACTGCGGCGCGTCGCGGGGCTGTCCACGGAGCTGGACGACGTCACCGAGGTCGAATACCGGCAACTGCGGCTGGAACGCGTCGTGCTGGTCGGCGTGTGGACCGAGGGCACGGCCCTGCAGTCCGAGGCGTCGCTGGCCGAGCTGGCGCGCCTGGCCGAGACGGCGGGCTCGGAGGTCCTCGAAGGCCTCATCCAGCGGCGGACCAAGCCGGACCCGGCCACCTACATCGGCTCGGGCAAGGTGCGCGAGCTGCGGGACATCGTCGGGTCCACCGGCGCCGACACCGTGATCTGCGACGGCGAGCTCTCGCCGGGCCAGCTGCGGCAGCTCGAGGAGAAGGTCAAGGTCAAGGTGATCGACCGGACCGCCCTGATCCTCGACATCTTCGCCCAGCACGCCCGGTCCAAGGAGGGCAAGGCGCAGGTCGAGCTGGCCCAGCTGCAGTACCTGATCCCGCGGCTGCGCGGGTGGGGTGCCTCGCTGTCCCGGCAGGCCGGTGGCCGGGCCGGCGGCGCGAACGGCGGCGTGGGCCTGCGCGGTCCGGGTGAGACCAAGCTCGAGACCGACCGGCGGCGGATCAACAAGCGCGTGGCGAAGCTGCGCCGCGAGATCGCGGCCATGGACACCATCCGCGAGACCAAGCGCGGGCGGCGGCTGGCCAACGAGGTGCCCAGCGTGGCGATCGTCGGCTACACCAACGCCGGCAAGTCGAGCCTGCTCAACGCGCTGACCGGGGCCGGGGTGCTGGTGGAGGACGCGCTGTTCGCCACCCTCGACCCGACCACGCGGCGCGCGCAGACGCCGGACGGCCGCGGCTACACGCTGACCGACACCGTCGGGTTCGTGCGGCACCTGCCGCACCAGCTGGTGGACGCGTTCCGCTCGACGCTGGAGGAGGCCGCCGACGCGGACCTGCTCGTGCACGTGGTGGACGGGTCCGACCCGGCGCCCGAAGAGCAGGTCAGCGCGGTGCGCGAGGTGCTCGGCGAGATCACGCGCAAGCGCAAGGAGCCGCTCCCGCCGGAGCTGCTGGTGATCAACAAGACCGACTCGTCCGACGAGGTCAGCCTGGCCCGCCTGCGCCACGCGCTGGCCGGGTCGGTCCAGGTCTCGGCCCGGACCGGGGCGGGCATCCCGGAGCTCGTCGAGGTGATCGCCGACCGCCTGCCGCGGCCGGAGGTCACGGTCGAGGTCCTCGTGCCCTACTCGCGCGGCGAGCTGGTCGCGCGGGCGCACGCGGACGGCGAGGTCCTCGAAGAGGAGCACGCCGAGGAGGGCACGCGCCTGCTGGTGCGGGTCCGCCCGGACCTGGCGGCAACCCTGCGCGAGTACGAGACCAACTCGACCAGGGCCTGACACGTCTCCGTAGTGTGCGACTCGAAGGGGTCGCACACTACGGAGGTGGCTGGGTGCGCTGGGTTGTCGCGGTCGCGGCGGTGTTCGTGGGGGTGCTCGGCAGTCCCGTGCCGGCTTCGGCGGCTCCCGCCCCGGAGAAGTTGTGCACGGTGAAGGACTCGCGCATCGGCGAGCTGTCCGGCCTGGTCTCCGACGGCGAGCGGCTGTACGCGATCAACGACGGCGGCAGCAAGGTCCAGGTGTTCGTGCTGGGCCGGGACTGCAAGGTGCAGAAGGTCCTCACGGACAAGACCGACCCGTTCGACGTCGAGGACCTGGCCCGCACGCCCGACGGGACGCTGTGGCTGTCCGACACCGGTGACAACAAGAAGGGCAGGCTGACGGTCGCCCTGCTCGAGCTGAGCCCGCAGGGCAAGCTGACGCTGCACCGGCTCACCTACCCGGACGGCCAGCACGACACCGAAGCGCTGATCGTGGACAAGGCGGGCACGCCGTACCTGATCACCAAGGACATCCTCGGCGAGGCCCGCGTGTACCGGCCTTCGGGGCCGCTGGCCAGCCCGGGACCGACCCCGCTGGAGAAGGTCGGCACGGTCAAGATCGCGACGACGGACACCCAGGGCGGCCCGGTGGGCTCGATCGGCTCGGTCCTGGTGACGGGCGGTGCCTCGATGGCCGACGGCAGCGCGGTTGCGCTGCGGACGTACACGGACGCCTACGTGTACGCGGCTCCGGACGGCGATGTACTGGCGGCGCTGCAGCGCACCCCGGTGCGGATCCCGCTGCCGGGGGAGAAGCAGGGTGAAGCGATCGCGTTCGACCCGGACGGGACGCTGGTCTCGGGCAGCGAAGGCGTCGGCGAGCCCCTCCGCACGGTGCGGGGCGCGGCGGCACTGGCCGCGCAGTCCGGCGCACCGGCGGAGGGAACGACCTCGACCGGGACGAGCACGTCCGCCGGCTCGGCGGGGGACGGGGCCGGGCTCCCCATCCTCCCCGCCGCCGGGATCACGCTCGCGGTGGTCGGCCTCGGCTGGTTCGGCTTCAGCAAGCTGCGCCGCCGAGCCCGCCGCTGACCCCCGGCTCCCCACGGCCGAAGATCATCCGATCCGGTGAATCTCATGCACCTACCTCAGCTGTGCGAAACCTCCGGGCGGCTACGCCCGAGGTGACCGAGGCGGGGGTCCGGGGCTTGCCCCGGGCGGGGTCTGGGGGTTGCACCCACGGAAGACACGGCGGGAGACGCAGGGCGAGCGCTCTCCTCGAGCAGACTCCACCCGCGTCTCACACCCTCACAACCGCCTGAGCACGGCGACGACCTTGCCGAGCACCGTGGCGTCGTCACCGGGGATCGGCTCGTACGCCTCGTTGTGCGGCATCAGCCAGATGTGGCCGCCCTTGCGCTTGAACGTCTTGACCGTGGCCTCGCCGTCGATCATCGCCGCGACGATCTCGCCGTTGTCCGCGTCCGGCTGCTGCCGGACCACGACCCAGTCGCCGTCGGTGATGGCCGCGTCGACCATCGAGTCACCGGTGACCTTCAGCAGGAACAGCTCGCCCTCGCCGACGATCTCCCGCGGCAGCGGGAAGACGTCCTCGATGGCCTGCTCGGCCAGCACCGGGCCACCGGCGGCGATCCGGCCGACCAGCGGCACGTACGCCGCCTTCGGCATCACCGGCTGCTGGTCCATCTCGATGCCCATGGGGTTGTCGTCGGTCGCCGCGAGCACGCCGACCGCGCGCGGCCGGTTCGCGTCCCGGCGCAGGTAGCCCTTGCGCTGCAGCGCGCGCAGCTGGTGCGAGACCGACGACGTCGACGTCAGCCCGACCGCTTCGCCGATTTCGCGGACGCTCGGCGGGTAGCCGAACCGGCTCACCCACGTGCGGATCACGTCGAGCACCTGCTGCTGGCGGACGGTGAGCGTCTCGTCAACGTCGTACACCTCGGGCATGGCGTGCACCTTGCCCGAGTCGCCGGGGGACCCACTGGTCCTGCCCGCCTTGTTCTCCTTCGCCACTGCGTCGCCTCCCAGACGTTCGCTGCACGTATCTGCGCGCCGGCCGCCGCCCGCGGGGTTGCGGGCACGCTCGCCGGCGGCATCTGCCCGGCAGATGCCCTGGTCACCGACGTTAGCCCCCGGGCACGACGATTTCAAACATCTGTTCGATCGACACGCCGTGTCCGCTCGATTTTGTCGGTGGCAGGTGGTAGACCTTCGCACGGGCGTTCGATAGAACGCCTGTTCGACCTTGATCCACGGGCCGCGTCCGGTCCGCGAATCGGGCGGACACCAGGGTTTCGAGGAGGTTCGGATGTCCATTCTGGCCGAACGCGGACACGCGCGCCCGGCGACCCCGGTCCCGGCGCCCCTCCGGCCGGTCCGCGTCCTGCGCGGGCGCCGCGGCGAGGTGCACCGCCCGCCGACCCGCGCGCGGGTCGTGGCGGGCCGCCGCCCGGCGGGCTCGCCGTGCGCGGCGCCCCGGCGGGTGGGGGTGCGGTGGCCGTGGCTGGTCGCGCTCGCGGTGGGCAGCTGCCTCGTGGTCACCGCACTGGGGTTGTCCGGCGGCGGGGCGGCGGAAGCCCCGGTCCCGGTGCGGACGGCGACGGTGTCCGTGGGCCAGGGCGACACGCTCTCGTCGATCGCGGCGCGGTTCGCGCCGGACAGCGACCCGGGTGCGGTCGTCGCCCGGATCGAGGAGCTGAACCGGCTGGACGGCGCGGTGCTGGTGCCGGGGTTGCCGCTGACGGTCCCGGTCGCCGGCGACGTTCCGGCGCCCTGACGGCCGCGGATCGACCGGCTGAAGATCACCCGCTTCGGCGAACTTCGCGTTAGGCCGGACCGGTGAACGCCAGGTCGTCGCGGACAGGCTCGTCCGCAGCTCACCCACGCGAGGTGGAGCAGGGCGGTCCGGCTTGCGCACACCCCCTCCGAGTTCTACGCTCGCCCGCTATATGTAGTAGTTACACCGCTGTAGTTGGTCCACAGGTTGGGGTAGACTGGGCAGCAGTTGTCCACAGCTGGTCGGCTTTTACCCACCGGATGTCCACAAAACGATCACCAGGTGCAGGGGTGCGTGGTGGCCGTCGGATGTCGACCGAGGGCGGCCGGCGCGGAGGGGAAGGTGACTGGCGGATGAGGTGCCCGTTCTGCCGGCATGCGGACTCTCGGGTCGTCGACTCCCGAGAGGTGGATGAAGGCCAGGCGATCCGCAGGCGGCGCTCGTGCGCGTCGTGCGGACGGCGGTTCACGACGTCGGAGACGATGGTGCTCGCCGTCGTCAAGCGGTCCGGGGTCACCGAACAGTTCAGCCGGGACAAGGTGGTGAGCGGCGTCCGCCGCGCCTGCCAGGGCAGGCCGGTCGACGACGACGCGCTGCAGCAGCTCGCGCAGCGCGTGGAGGAGTCGATCCGCTCCGCCGGGCTGGCGGAGATCCCGAGTCACGAGGTCGGCCTGGCCATCCTGGGCCCGCTGCGTGAGCTCGACGGGGTCGCCTACCTCCGGTTCGCCAGTGTCTACCGCTCCTTCTCGTCGGTCGAGGACTTCGAGAAGGAGATCGCCGACCTCCGTGAGGCCATGGCGGGTGCTGCTGCCCAGGAGGACAGCGATCAGCGCGAAGACGGCGACTGAGCCGTCCCGCTGCGGGAGAGGGTTCAACCGATGACGGAAACCGTGGGAACGGGGGCCCGCGCGGCCACCGGCAAGAAGAGCAAGGCCGCCGGCGGGCTGAGCGTGCAGCGCGTCTTCACGACCGAAGGGCAGCACCCGTACGACCAGGTCACCTGGGAGCAGCGGGACGTCGTCATGACCAACTGGCGTGACGGCTCGGTCAACTTCGAACAGCGCGGCGTCGAGTTCCCCGATTTCTGGTCGGTCAACGCCACGAACATCGTCACCAGCAAGTACTTCCGCGGCGCCGTGGGCAGCCCGCAGCGCGAGCGCAGCCTCAAGCAGCTGATCGACCGGGTCGTGCACACCTACGTCAAGGCCGCCCGCGACTTCGGCTACTTCGCCACGCCGCAGGACCTCGAGATCTTCGAGCACGAACTCACCTGGATGCTGCTGCACCAGGTCTTCAGCTTCAACTCGCCGGTCTGGTTCAACGTCGGCACCTCGTCGAAGCAGCAGGTCAGCGCCTGCTTCATCCTCGCCGTCGACGACACCATGGAGTCGATCCTCAACTGGTACCGCGAAGAGGGCCTGATCTTCAAGGGCGGCTCCGGCGCCGGCCTCAACCTCTCCCGCATCCGCTCCTCGAAGGAGCTGCTGACCTCCGGCGGCACCGCGTCCGGCCCGGTCTCGTTCATGCGCGGCGCCGACGCGTCCGCGGGCACCATCAAGTCCGGCGGCGCCACCCGGCGCGCGGCGAAGATGGTCGTGCTCGACGTCGACCACCCGGACATCGAGGAGTTCATCCAGACCAAGGCGCGCGAAGAGGAGAAGATCAAGGTTCTCCGCGACGCCGGGTTCGACATGGACCTCTCCGGCGCGGACATCTCCTCGGTGCAGTACCAGAACGCGAACAACTCGGTCCGCGTGTCCGACGAGTTCATGCACGCGGTCGAGAACGGCACCGACTTCGGCCTGCGCGCCCGGCTCACCGGCGAGGTCATCGACCGCACCGACGCCAAGAAGCTCTTCCGCACGATGGCCCAGGCCGCGTGGGAGTGCGCCGACCCCGGCATCCAGTACGACGGCACGATCAACGACTGGCACACCTGCCCGGAGTCGGGCCGGATCACCGCGTCCAACCCGTGCAGCGAGTACATGCACCTGGACAACTCGAGCTGCAACCTCGCGTCGCTGAACCTGCTGAAGTTCGTCACCCCCGAGGGCACCTTCGACGCGCCGCTGTTCGCCCGCGCCGTCGAGTTCGTCATCACGGCGATGGACGTCTCGATCTGCTTCGCGGACTTCCCGACCGAGCCGATCGCCGACACCACGCGGAAGTTCCGCCAGCTCGGCATCGGCTACGCCAACCTGGGCGCGCTGCTGATGGCGCTCGGCCACGCGTACGACTCCGAAGGCGGCCGCGCGCTCGCGGCGGCGATCACCTCGCTGATGACCGGCGTGTCGTACCGGCGTTCCGCGGAGATGGCCCAGGTCGTCGGCGCGTACGAGGGTTACGCGCGCAACGCCGAAGCGCACCAGCGCGTGATGCGCAAGCACGCGGCGGCGAACGAGCTCGTCCGCACCTACCACTCGAACGACGCCGCGGTCCGCGCGCTGGCGACGGAGGAGTGGCAGAAGGGCATCGAGATCGGCGTGAAGCACGGCTGGCGCAACGCGCAGGCGTCGGTGCTCGCGCCGACCGGCACCATCGGCTTCATGATGGACTGCGACACGACCGGCATCGAGCCGGACTTCTCGCTGGTCAAGTTCAAGAAGCTGGTCGGCGGCGGCTCGATGCAGATCGTCAACCAGACGGTGCCGCGCGCGCTGGAGGCGCTGGGCTACCCGGCCGAGCAGGTCGAGGCGATCGTGGAGTACGTGGCGCAGCACGGCCACGTCGTCGACGCGCCGGGGCTGCGTCCCGAGCACTACGAGGTGTTCGACTGCGCGGTCGGCGAGCGCTCGATCGCGCCGATGGGGCACGTCCGGATGATGGCCGCGGTGCAGCCGTTCCTGTCGGGTGCGATCTCCAAGACGGTCAACATGCCGGAGTCGGCGACGGTCGAAGAGGTCGAGGAGATCTACTTCCAGGGCTGGAAGCTCGGCCTCAAGGCCCTCGCGATCTACCGCGACAACTGCAAGGTCGGCCAGCCGCTGTCCACGGCGAAGAAGACTTCGGAGACCGCCGCCGCCGAGCCGGAGAAGGTCGTCGAGTACCGCCCGGTCCGCAAGCGCCTGCCGAAGAAGCGCCCGAGCCAGACGGTGTCGTTCACGGTCGGCGGCGCGGAGGGCTACCTGACGGCGGGCTCGTACCCGGACGACGGCCTCGGCGAGATCTTCGTCAAGCTCGGCAAGCAGGGCTCGACCCTGGCGGGCGTGATGGACGCGTTCTCGATGTCCATTTCGGTCGGCCTCCAGCACGGCATCCCGCTCGAGTTCTACGTCTCGAAGTTCTCCAACCTCCGCTTCGAGCCGGCGGGCATGACGGACGACCCGGACATCCGGATCGCGACGAGCGTGATGGACTACCTGTTCCGCAGGCTGGCCCTGGACTACCTGCCGTACGAAAAGCGTTCCCAGCTGGGCATCCTCTCGGCAGACGAGCGCTCGGCCGAAGTCGAGGCGGCGTACGGCAACCCGGGTGTGGACCTGGAGGCCCTGCAGTCCACAGTGGACGCCTCACCGGAGCCCCACGCGGAGGAACCGCAGCACCCGCACCGCGAAGCCCAGACGACAACGGAGCTGATGGAGCTCCGCCTCGGCAAGGCCGCGGACGCCCCGCTGTGCATGACATGCGGAACGAAGATGCGCCCGGCAGGCTCGTGCTACGCCTGCGAAGGCTGCGGCGCGACTTCGGGTTGTAGCTGACGTTTCGGCCGGACCGGGCGGAGATCCGCCCGGTCCGGCCGCGGCAATTCGGTGGCCACCCGCGGCCCCCGGCGCCTATCGTGCTCCGGGCGGACACGAAGGGGGACAGCGGATGCAGCTCGGCGGCCGGGAGTGGCGGACGCTGGTCAGCACGGCCCGGCTGGACGGCCGCGACTACCGGGTGATCCGGCCCGCGCGGCCGATCACCCACGCGGCGCTGTACGAACGGCGTGGGGGAGCCCAGCTGTCGGCCGGCAAGGCGGCGACGCTGGATCTGGCGTGCGCGTGGTGGCTGGCGGCCCGATCACCGCACAGCATCGTCCACCTGCCGCTGCGGTCGAGGGAGTCGAGTTGCGGCGGCGAACACGAAGAGCGCCCGCTCGACCTGGTGCTGCTGCACCACAGCCTCGGCTTCCCGGCATCCCGCTGGAAGCGCCTGCGCGCCCGGCTGTCCGCGCCGGCACCGCACAAGGTGACGCTGCCCCCGCGCACTTTCCCGCCCGTGGACTACGCCCGGCGTTGGCACCAGGGGTTTCGCGACCACCTCAACTGGAAGATCACCACGGACACCCTGTTCATCACCGGCAGCCGCCCGGCGTACGAATTCGAGGGCGAAGCAGTGCGGGCCCTCGCCGAAGACTGCCCGGCCCACCTGGCCGAGGAGCCGGGCACCCACTGCTGCGCGGAGATCTCCCTCGGGTCGTGGAGCCCGTACCCCCGCCGCAATCCCATGGCGCAGCTGCACGTCGAGTGCTGCACCCGGCACTGGTGAGCCCCGGCCGGGCATCATCGAATCTTTCAATCCTTTTCGCTCTCGACAGCGAGTGAGCGCTCGGCATTGTCCAGCAGTTCCTTGTACGTGATCACGGTGATCCGGGCGTGCTCGGCGTTGTAGGTACGAAGCGTCTCCATGATCTCCTGCTCGTCGAACTGCGGTTGGAACGCGGGATGCCCGATCACGACGGTGCCGGTCACCCGCCGGGACTCGACGCCGTGCTCGCGGCGTATCGCATGGCGATCCTCGTCGAAAGCGGTGAGGTAGTTCGACACCTGGCTCATGGCTTCGTGCACGCGTCGGTCGACGATCAGGCCGAAGCTGCGGTAGGTGCGGGCCAGCGGCACGTTCGCCCGTTTGAGCTCCACGACGTGGAGGGAGCCGTCGGGGCGCAACAGCGGGATGTCGACCTCGGTTCCGGCGGTGAACCGGCGCCGGTGTGCTTCCCCGACGTAGCTTCCCCCGAAGAGCCAGTAGGAGCCGCGGAGCGCCTGCTGAAGGTGGGCTTCGGTGCTGTTCGGATTTTCGACGACGTCCCGGATCACGGCCAGCCGCTCCCGGCGGAGCTGTAACTGGGCTGCCTCGACCAGGCTCGTCAGTTCGACCTCCGACAGGTCGAGTACTCCGGCTTCATGGTCGAGGTCCGGACGCAACCTTCGGGTCAGGACCTCCGCCAGCCAGACCTGTCTCTCGGTGTCGAGGCGGAGGATCCGGTAGTGGCCCCGTTCGCGGTCTTCGACCACCCTGGTCGACAGCTCACTGAGTTTCTCGAGGTGGTCCACGAGCTCGGCGGCCGTGGCGTCCGGGTGGTCGGCCAGGTACTTCTTGGCTTGGTAGGCGCCCAGCGCATGCGCGTTGGACGTCATGAGGCCCACTGCGTGGAGATTGGTCTCCCGCGCGTCGTAGAGCTGGTACTTGCGGGTCACGTCTTCGGTGAGAAGCCGGCCGGTCGCGTGCCCGATCAGATCGTCCAGGCGACCGGCTGTCGCCGTGTCGCCGGCGGCCAGTGCCTCGCGGTGGGCGAACCCGGCCAGCTCGAGCATCTTCTTCCCGCCGCGGTTCCGGGACCTGGCCAGGTGCTCGCGCAGTTCGGCGACCCCGGCGCGGACGTCCGGGTCCGTCACGTGCTCCTCGATGCAATCGAGAAGCAGCGTCGTGACCTGGTCCGAACGGACCTTCCTGCGCGATCCGTCAGTGTGGGGCATCGAATCTCCCATGAGAGCGCTCGTCAGGGAAGCGACCGAAAAGCCAGCTCGCGCAGCGTCCCGACCAGCCGCTCGGAAGACACCCCACGCGACATCTCGTGCAAAAACAACTCCGGAGCCAGCGGAGCCAGCAGCACATCAGCCAGCACATCCGGATCCGCCGCCCCCGCCGCCTCGGCCAGCACGCGGACGTGCGTCCGCCAAAACCCATACGCCCCCGTCGTGAACCGCGAGTGGCCGACCTCCGCACCCAGCACCAGCGGTGCGTGCCGCGTGAGCAGCTCCACCATCGCCTCGTAAAACGCCGCCAGCCGCGCCGACGGGGGCGCCCCCGGGCCCAGCGGGGGCTCGCCGCGCAGCAGGGACTCCTGCAGACGGCGCTCGTGCTCGTCCAGCAACGCCACCGCGATCGACGCCCGGTCCGGGTACCGGCGGTACAGCGTTCCCCGGCCCACACCCGCCGCCCGGGCGATGTCCTCCATCGTCACCTCCGCCGCGCCGCGGGCGGTGAACAGCTCCTCTGCCGCCGCGAGGATCTTTGCTCGGTTGCGGGCCGCGTCCGCGCGTTCGGGCATGTCCCGCAGCCTAGGGAATATCCGGACGGGACGTCCAGTTAGCGTCAAGTGGACACCGCGTCCACTTGAGGAGGAATCGTGCCCCACCTGCTGCACCTCGACTCCAGCGCCCGCCGCTCGTCGTTCTCGCGGGAGCTCACCGCCCGGTTCGCCGCCGGCTGGACCGGCACCCGGACTTACCGCGACCTCGCCGCCGAGCCCGTCCCCGTCATCGGCGAGGCCTGGACCGAAATCTGCGACGCCCTGCTCGCGAACGAAATCACCGACCCCGCGCACTACGCCGACGTCGTCGAGACGCCGGAGCAGAAGAAGGCATGGGCGATCGTCGAGCCGCTTCTGGCCGAGCTGCTCGAAGCCGACGTCGTCCTGATCGGCGCGCCGATGTACAACTTCTCCATCCCCGCCGCCCTCAAGGCGTGGATCGACCAGGTGACGTTCCCGAAGATGTCCTTGCGGACCAAGAAGTTCGTCATCGCCGGCGCCCGCGGCGGCACCTACGCCGAGGGCACGCCGCGGGCGCGGTTCGACCACCACGAGCGCTACCTGCGGGACTTCATCGCCGGGCACTACGACGTCACCGACGTCCGGTTCGTGCACGCCGAGCTGACCAACGCCCTGGTCGACCCGCGGCTGGCCGAGCGCGACGGCGAACGGAAAGCGTCGCGCGAAGCCGCGCTGAAGGCGCTCTGATGGGCTGGGTGACGCTCGTCTGCGCCGGGCTCGTCGAGATCGCCTGGTCACAGAGCATCAAGCCGACGGAGAACTTCACCCGGCCATGGCCGACGCTCCTGTGCTTCGCGCTCGGCGCCGCCGCGGTCTACCTGCTGTCGCGGGCGATGGACACCGTCCCGGTGGGTACCGCCTACGCGGTGTTCACCGGGATCGGCGCCGTCGGCGCGATCGTGCTCGGCGTCGTCGTGACCAAGGACCCGCTGAGCGTCGGCCGGGTGGCCGCGCTGGCCCTGATCGTCGGCGGCGTCGTGCTCGCGCGGGTCACTTCGTGAGCTGCTCCCACAGGAACTCGAACACCAGCGCCCACTTGAACGCCAGCTGCTCGTTGTCCGCCGCGGCGCCGTGGCCGCCTTCGATGTTCTCGTGATACCGGACGTCGTGCCCCTGCTCACGCATCCGCGCCACCATCTTGCGGGCGTGGGCGGGGTGCACGCGGTCGTCGCGGGTCGAGGTCACGAACAGCGACGGCGGATACGTACGTCCACTGTGGACGTTCTGGTACGGGGAATAGCGGGAGATGTACTCCCACTCCGCGGCCTCGTCCGGGTCGCCGTACTCGGCCATCCAGGACGCGCCGGCCAGCAGCAGGTGGTAGCGGCGCATGTCCAGCAGCGGCACCTGGCTGACGATCGCGCCGAACCGGTCCGGGTAGCGCGTCAGCATCACGCCCATCAGCAGCCCGCCGTTGCTGCCGCCCTGGATCCCCAGCCGCGACGGCGTCGTGATCCCCCGCGACACCAGGTCCGCGGCCACCGCGGCGAAGTCCTCGTACACGCGGTGCCGCTCGGCCTTGATGGCCTGGGTGTGCCAGCCGGGCCCGTACTCGCCGCCGCCGCGGATGTTCGCCACGACGTACGTGCCGCCGCGGGCGAGCCAGCCGCGGCCGACCATCCCGCTGTAGGACGGCGTCAGCGAGACCTCGAAGCCGCCGTAGCCGGTCAGCAGCGTCGGGCCGCCTTCGGCGCCGGACGGCCGCACGACGAAGTACGGGATCTTCGTGCCGTCCTCCGACGTCGCGAAGTACTGCGCCACGCTCATCCCCGAAGCGTCGAAGAACGCCGGAGCCTGCTTCAGCACTTCGACCTCTTCGCCGACGTGCCCGTAGCTGAGCGTCGACGGCTGGAGGAAGCCGCTGGAGTCGATCAGGTACTCGTCGCTGACGTCGGGGTCGGTGTCGAAGATGTCCGCGCTGCCGAACTCCGGGCCGCCGGCCAGCGGCTCGTCGGTCCAGGCGCCGGGGCCGGGTGTCAGCGTGCGCAGTTCGGTGCGGACGTCCCGCAGCGTGCCGAGCAGCAGGTGGTGGCGCGTCCAGGCCCAATAGCTCAGCGAGGTGTGCTCGTCCGGCGTGAACAGCGTGGTGAAGTCCCGGTCGCCGGCCAGGAAGGCGTCGAAGCCGATGGCGATCAGGGAACCGGCCGGGTGTTCGGTGCCGCCGGTGGTCCACGCCGTCCGCGGCCGCACCAGCAGCCATTCGCGGTGCACGGACGCGCTCGCGTCGTCCGGGACGTCGATCTTGACCAGCCCGCCGGGCGTCTTCAGGTGCAGTTCCGAGCGGTAGAAATCGATCGCGCGGCTGACGAAGTCGCGCTCGAAGCCTTCGGTCGGGTCGTGGAACGCACCGATCGAGACGTCGTCGGGCTTGCCCTCGAAGACCGTGACGGCTTCTTCGATCGGAGTGCCGCGGCGCCACTCCTTGGCCAGCCGCGGGTACCCGGAGCTGGTCAGCGACCCCGGGCCGAAGTCCGTGCCGACGTAGACGCGGTCTTCGTCGATCCAGCCGATCCGGGTCTTCGCCTCCGGGAGGGTGAAGCCGTCTTCGACGAATTCGTGCGCGTCGAGGTCGAACTCGCGCACGACCGTGGCGTCGGCGCCGCCGCGGGACAGCTCGACCAGGCCGCGCCGGTAGGCCGGCCGCAGCACGGTCGCGCCCTGCCAGACCCAGTTCTCGCCCTCGGCCTCGGCCAGCGCGTCGACGTCGAGCAGCAGTTCCCACTCGGGCTCGGCCTGCCGGTAGGACTCCAGCGTCGTGCGCCGCCACAGGCCGCGCGGGTGGCTCGCGTCCTGCCAGAAGTTGTAGAGGAACTCGCCGCGGCGGCGCACGTACGGGATCCGGTCGTCGGCGTCGAGCACCTCGCGCAGCTCGTCACGCAGTTCGGCGAACCGGGCGCCGGTGGTCAGCTCGGCCAGCGTCTCGTCGTTGCGCGTGCGCACCCAGCCGAGCGCGTCTTCGCCGGTCACGTCTTCCAGCCACAGATAAGGATCCTCGACACTCATGGGGTTCAGTCTCGCCTGGTCCGGGCCCCGGCGGCTACCGGGTGGCGTTTTCGTTTCGTGATCCCTGCCTCCCGGGGTGTCCGTATGCTGGTGCCACAGAGCAGGGGGAGATCGTGAACGACGCCGAACCGCCGTGGCCGGCTCCGGCCCGGCCGCCGGAACCCGCGTGGGCGCCGGAGCCGAACCCGTGGGCCCCGAGCTGGGCCGCGGCCCCGCCCGTCCCGATCGCGCCGCCGCGCAGCCGGTTCTGGGGCGCGGTCACCGGCGTCCTGATCGTCGTCGTCTCCATCTCCCTGATCGCGGCCACCATCCCGCGCCGGGTGGACGGCCGCGCGTTCGCTGCGGAGGGCGCCGACACCGGCCGGGCGTACGGCGGCACGGGCAAGACGCCGAAGGCGGTGCCCGAGCTGGCCCGCAACCCGCTGCTCGGCGAAGGCATCAGTCCCGGGCCGGCCACCTGCAACCTGCCCGACCTCGGCCGGGCGGCCGAGCAGCTCAAGGCCTACTACGGAGCCCTCGTCGCCTGCCTGGAGCAGTCGTGGCGCCCGGCGCTGGAGAAGGCGAACGAGCCGACGCTGGCCGTCACCGTGTCGGTGACGCTCCCGGAGCACAGCTCGTGCGGTGCGGCGCCGACGGAGAACGAGGCCGTCGCCTACTACTGCGGCGGCGACAAGACGATCTACGCCCCGACCGACTGGATGCTCACCGACGCCGGCCTCAACAAGGCCCGGCACATCGCGACGCTCGCCCACGAGTACGGCCACCACGTGCAGCGCGAGAGCGGCATCCTCTCCGCGGCGGCGGACAAGATGACCTCGCCGAACGAGGACAGCGCGGCCGACAAGGAGGTCGTGCGCCGGATCGAGCTGCAGGCCAACTGCTTCGGCGCGCTGTTCCTGACCGCCGTGGCCGGCAGCGGCTCGATCACCCGGTCGTTGGCGAACGCCGCGGTCGCCGACTACGGCCGGGCCAACGACAGCGACACCCACGGCTCGCGCGAGCACCAGCTGTCCTGGGCGAAGGCGGGCTACGAGGGCAAGGCCACGAAGGCGTGCGACACGTGGAGCGCGCCGGTCGCCGAGGTCAGCTGAGGGACCAGGCGGGGTCGCGGCCGAGGAGGGCGAGGAACCGGTCGAGCTCGCTCGCGCCCGGCGGCACCTCGACGCTGCGGGCGAACGAACCGTTCCGCTCGCGGCCTTCGTCCGGGATCCGCTCGGCCAGCTTCGTGGCGACGTACACGGCTTCGGCGTCCGGCTCGTAGGGCAGGTCGAGCGTGCGGGCCAGGTCCCAGCCGTGCGCGAGGGTGTCGACCAGGTGCATGTGCGCAGCGATCGCGCCGGGGAACGTGCCGAAGTGGTTGATGGTGAGCTGCCGCTCGAGCACGGCGTCGCCGGCGAAGGTGTCGAGGAAGTCGTCGACGGACGCCCGGTACGCGGCGTAGGGGTCGTCGCCGAGGACGCCGGCGTCCCAGTCCGGCGCCGAGCCCTCGCGGGCCGCGGTCGCGAAGGCGCGGTTCTCGCTGACCTGGTGGCGGAGCAGGTCGGCCAGCGTCCAGCCGGCACACGGGGTGGGGCGCGCGAGGTCGGCCGGGGTCACGCCGGCGACGAGCTTGTCGAGGAGGAGCAGGGTGCGGCGGTCGAGTTCGCGAAGATCCATGCCCGGCACGTTAGGAGGCCCAGCGGACCACGGACAGTGCCAAATCCGTCCTAACCTTCGTGGGCCAATCTAGACTCGGGCCGGTGGAGATCCACATCGACCTGACCGGCACGCGCGGCCACCGCGACGCGATCTACCGGCAGCTGCGCGCGGCGATCCTGGCCGGGGAGATCCGGCCCGGCGAGGCCTTGCCGCCGACCCGCGAGCTCGCGCAGCGGCTGGCGGTCTCCCGCACCACGGTCAGCGCGGCCTACGACCGGCTCACCGCCGAAGGGTTTCTCGCCGGGCGCGTCGGCGCAGGCACGTTCGTGACCGCTTCGCCCGCGGAGCGCCCTTCGCCGGCTCCGGACGGCCCGGGCGTGCGGCCGCTGCCCGAGTGGGACGCCGTCCCGCCGCCGCCCGCGCCCTTCGCCCCGGCGCCGGAGTTCGATTTCCGGCCGGGCGTCCCCGACCTTTCGCTGTTCCCGTTCGACACCTGGCGGCGGTTGATCACGCAGCGGCTGCGGGCCGGCCGGGCCGATCTGATGACCTACGGCGACCCGCAGGGGCACCCCGCGCTGCGAGCCGAGATCGCCCGGCACGCCGGTGTTTCGCGCGACGTCCGGGCGAGCGCGGCGCAGGTCGTCGTCACCGCAGGCGCCCAGCAGACGACCGACCTCGTCGCCCGGGTGCTGTTGCGCGACGGCGACCTCGCCGCCGTCGAGGACCCCGGCTACCCGCCGCCGCGGCTGGTGCTCGGCGCCCGCGGCGTCCGCGTCGCGCCCGTACCGGTGGACGCTTCGGGGATCGTCGTCGACGCCATCCCGGAGGGGACGCGGCTGGTGTACGTGACGCCGTCGCACCAGTACCCGCTGGGGCTGTCGATGTCGCTGGACCGGCGGCTCGAGCTGCTGGACTGGGCCGAGCGCACCGACGCGGTGCTCGTCGAGGACGACTACGACACCGAGTTCCGCTACACCGGGCGGCCGCTGGAACCGTTGCACAGCCTGGATTCCAGTGGCCGGGTCGTGTACGTCGGCTCGTTCTCGAAGGTGCTTTCGCCGTCCCTGCGGCTGGGTTTCCTCATCGCGCCGCCGTCGCTGGTGCCCGCACTGGTCAAGGCCCGCTACCTCACCGACTGGCACGCGCCGAACGTCGAGCAGGCGGCGCTGGCGGCGTTCCTGGCCGAAGGCGGCTTCGCCCGGCACGTCCGGCGGATGCGGAAGGTCTATCGGGCCCGGCACGAACTCCTCACCGCGGCGCTCGCCCGGGACTTCGCGGACTTCCTGACGCCGTTGCCGTCGACGGCCGGCCTGCACCTCAGCGCGGTCGCGGAGGCGGACTGCGGCGGGCTGGTCCGCGCCGCCCGCCGCCGTGGCGTACGGCTGTACTCCTTGGGGGACTTCGGGGTGGGGGAGCGGCGGCACGGGCTCGTCTTCGGTTACGGTGCGGTCGCGGCCGAGCGGATCGAGCCGGGGCTGGCCCGGCTGCGGGCACTGGTGGACGAAGGAGCGGGATGACCGACGACGTGATGGTGGCGATCGACGCGGGTCTGCGACAGCACGTCGGCGGCGACCGCGCGGGCGCGTACGCGACCTTCGCCGAGTTGTGGTCTTCGATCGGCGAAGACGGCGACCCGCTGCACCGCGCCGCGCTGGCGCACCACATGGCCGACGTCTGCGACGACCCGGCCGAGGAACTCGAATGGGACCTGCGCGCCCTGGCCGCGGCCGACTCGCTGACCGACGCGCGGGCGCAGGAGTACCACTCGTCCCTGGCCGTGCGCGGCTTCTACCCTTCGCTGCACCTGAACCTCGGCGAGGACTACCGCAAGCTTGGCGACCTGACCGCGGCCCGCGCGCAGCTCGAGCTGGCCCGGGCGCGCCTGGACGCGCTCGCCGACGACGACTACGCGGCCGGGATCCGGCTGGCCCTCGACGGACTGGCCGAACGGCTCGGCTGAATCGGTTCCTATACCACGAAGACGCCCCGTTTGCCGGACTTTCGCGGGGCGCGTGCGGGCCCTAACCTGTGGTGATCCAGCTCACCGACGGGAAGGATCGCCATGCGGATTGCGGATCTGCTGCGCAAGAAGGGGTCGGCGGTCGCGACGGTCACCCCGGAGACGACGGTGACCACGCTGCTGGCCGGACTGGCCGACCACAACGTCGGCGCGATGGTGGTCGTCGCACCGGACGGTTCCATCGCCGGGATCGTCTCGGAACGCGACGTCGTCCGGCGCCTCAACGAACACGGCCCTGGCCTGCTCGACGGCCCGGTGTCGGAGATCATGACGAAACTGGTGGCGAGCTGCACCCCGGACGACTCGGTGGACCAGCTCTCGGTGCTGATGACCGAACGCCGCATCCGCCACGTCCCCGTGCTCGCCGACGGGCGGCTGGCCGGCATCGTGTCCATCGGGGACGTCGTGAAGAACCGGATGGAACAGCTGGAGCAGAGCCAGGAACAGCTGCAGGCCTACATCGCCCAGGGTTAGCGGGCGGGCCAGCTGTATTCGTAGCTCAGGGAAAACGTGCGGTCGACCCAGTCGCCGGCCGGCTCGCCCGTGGCCGGGCGGGCCGGTGCGACCGCGCGGACCGCGTCCAGTTCGGAGGAAAGGTCCTCGGCCGACACCAGCGCGCCGTCGCGAAAGGTCAGTTCGCGGACGTCGGTGCACGCCCAGGCGGGCAGGAAACCCGTATTCGGGTACGGGCGCTCGGCCCACCGGCCACGCCCGAGCAGCAGCCGCCCGGTGAACGCCGTGGCGACGGCCAGTTTCCGGTACTGCCAGGCCTGGTCCCGGTCGCTCCACCGCGGGGCGACCCCGTCGAGCGGAGGCGGGGTGTCGGCCGAGCCGGCCCGCAGCTGACGCAGGACCAGCCGCTTCGCGGTCACTTCGTACCGCTCGACGTGACCGCGCCGGCAGCCCGTGTGGATGGACCGCGGTTCGATCCCGTGCGCCGCCGGGTCGAACAGCCCGGCTCCGGCCACCGCGGTGATCCCGAACCACCGGCCGCCGAACCGGACTTCGTCGGACTCCTGGGCTGTCACCGGGTTTCCTACTCCCGCCAGCCCGAGAGCTCCACGCCCTTCGCGACGTCGACGCGGTAGGACAGCCGCACGTCCTTGGTCTCCCCGGGGGCCAGCGTCAGCCGCCAGGTGAACTCGCCGAGCTCCGACGTCTCCACCGGGTCCGGTGCGGTCTTCACGTCCCGGACCGTGATCGCGTCGTCGCGGGAGACCGGCGCCTGGTCCAGCACGGTGACCGTGGCGGGCCGCGGCCCGTGGTTGCCGACCGAGATCCGGTACTCCGCTTCGCGCCGCTTCTGCCCGGACAGCGTCGCCTTGGACGCCGTGCGGCGCACCAGTTCCCGCTCGACCCGGATCCGGTCGTCGACGCCCAGCGCCAGTTCCAGCTCCTCCCCGGGCGCCCACGGTTCGAGCACCGTCGTTCCGACGAACTCCGCGTCGTGGAACACCGAGGCGCGGCCCGGGCGCAGCGCGTACTCCGACGTGTTCGCCACCGTGGCGCGCAGGTACGCCTCCTCCGCGAGCGCCGGCGCCGTCACGTACCCGAGGTCGGCCGTGAGCTCCAGCTGCGCCAGCGTCGTCCGGTGGCCCTGCGCGCCGGACGGCACCGCGACCGGCCGCGACGGGCGGTAGGTGACGGCCGTCGTCCCCTGCTCGACCGAAGCCAGTTTCGGCGCCATGGAAGCCGCCGAGGCCATGTACTGCCGTCGCGCGCCTTCCGGGATCCCGCCGCCGGATCCGCCGTACGCCGCGGGGGGTGCGCCCGGCGCCGGCAGGAAGCGGTCGAGGTACCACGGCTGCAGTTCCGGGACGACCACCGCCACGGCGGGCCGGGCCGTCGACAGCGCCAGCTCGCACTCCGGCCAGTCCTCGCCGGTGTGCTGGCTGACCAGCCCGTAGGACACCACGGTGACGTCGGTGCCGCGCACCCGGATGTCGTAGCCCGGCTCCCAGCTGGCGCCGGGGACCACATAGGACAGTTCCAGCTCGGCTTGCGCGGTGGTGTCGGAGATCTCCAGCTCGACGACCACCGAGGTGCTGTCCCGGCCGGGCCCGGCGCCGTGGGCTTCGATCCGGCGGTCGAGCGCGGCGAGGTCTTCGCGCAGCCGCTCGATCCGTTCGCTCAGCGCGCGTCGCGCCTTCAACGCCGAAGCGAGCCGCTCGCCCAGCGCGTCGGTGACTTCGGCGACGCGCGAAGGCTCGGCGGTGCCCGCGGCGAGGGCCTTCGCGAAGCTGCCGCCGCTGCGCTTCGCGAGCGAAGTCAGCAGATCCACCTTCATCGTTTCGGCTGCTTCGTCGTCGAGGACGCCGTCGAGCGTGGCTTGATCGGCCCGCCGCTGCTCGACGAGTGCCTGCAGCTCCGCGCCGGCCGGCTCGGCGTGCCATTCGGTGCGCACGTCGACGCCGGTGATCAGCGCGGGCCCGGTGCCGGTGACGCGCACCGAAGCGGGGTCGAGGGCCGGGGGCAGCCCGGCGAACGTCAAGCGCGGCCCGTCGTCGAGCGGAGCCTTGCCGCGGCGGGTGATCCGCGCCTGCTGCGGGTAGACGGTGACGGCGGTGATCGGCGCTTCGACGGTCGGCATGCCTCCGACGTTAGTCTCTTGACACCCCTGAGGGCGGACCGGAAGTGTCTTCAGTCGTCCGCTTCGCCCGGCTTGGGGGTTTGAGTGAAAGCCGCAGTCCTGCTCGCCGCCGTCCTCGCACTGCCGCTGACCGCGGGCATCGCCGAAGCCGCGCCTCCGGCCCCGGTGTTCACAGGCGGCCAGGCGCAACCGGTGTTCGACCCGGCCGACGTCGTCCGCGAAGACGTCTGGGTCACCGCGCCCGTCGACAGCGACCACGACGGCGCCGACGACCTCGTGCACGCCCAGGTCGTGCGCCCGCGCGCGACGCAGCAGGGCCTGAAGGTGCCCGTCGTCTACCAGGCCAGCCCGTACTACGCCGGCGGCAACGACGTGGCGAACCACGACGTCGACGTCGAGCTGTCGGTGCCCGGGTACGCCCGCGGCCCGGAAGGCCCGCGCGTCGCCGCGCACGGCGTCGGCCCGGCCACCCCGATCACCTGGCGCTACCAGGACTACTTCACCGCACGCGGGTTCGCCGTCGTCTACGGCGAGTCGCTCGGCACCGGCCTCTCGACCGGCTGCCCGACCACCGGCGACGTCAACGAGACGATCGGCGCGCGCTCGGTCGTCGACTGGCTCAACGGCCGCACCTCCGCCAAGGACGCGAACGGCGCCGCCGCGAAGGCGGACTGGACGACGGGCAAGACCGGCATGATGGGCGTGTCCTACAACGGAACACTGCCCAACGCCGTCGCGAGCACCGGCGTCGAAGGGCTCGAGACGATCGTGCCGATCGCGGCCATCTCCAGCTGGTACGAGTACTACCGCCACGACGGTGCGGTCGTCGCGGCCGGCGGGTACCAGGGTGAGGACGCCGACGTGCTCGCCGAGTACGTCCACACCCGCGCCGACCGGCAGGTCTGCCGCCCGGTGATCGACGGGCTGACCCGCGACCAGGACCGCGTCACCGGCGACTACACGCCGTTCTGGGACGTCCGGAACTACCGCAACGACGTCGGCAAGGTGCGTGCGTCGGTGCTGGCGGTGCACGGCCTCAACGACTGGAACGTCAAGACCGAGCAGGTCGCGACCTGGTACGAAGCGCTCAAGGCGCGCGGCGTCGAGCACAAGATCTGGCTGCACCAGTCCGGGCACGCGGACCCGTACTCCCTGCGCCGCGACGTCTGGCTCGCGACGCTGAACAAGTGGATGTCGCACTCCCTCTACGGCATCGACAACGGCATCCAGAACGAGCCGAAGGCGACCATCCAGCGCGAGGACAAGTCGTGGGTCGACGAGGCCGACTGGCCGGCGCCGGGCACCGCCGACGTCCGCGTGTACCCGTGGCCGGGCGGCCGGTCGAAGGGCACGATCGACACGCGCAACCCGGTGCCGGGCACGGCGGCCGCCGAGACCCTCGCCGACGACTCGTCGAAGACGATCGAGCAGCTGGCCGGGCTCGCCTCGTCCGGCAACCGCCTGCTGTACGCGACTCCGGCGGCGAAGCAGGCCGTGCGCTTCTCCGGCACGGCGCACGCGGACCTGGCGCTGGCGTTCGACCGGCCGGCGGCGAACGTCACGGCGATCCTGCTCGACCGCGCGCCCGACGGCACGTCCCACGTGATCACCCGCGGCTGGACCGACCCGCAGAACCGCACGTCCCCGGCCCGCACCGAGCCGATCACGCCCGGGCAGACCTACCGGATCGGCGTCGACCTGATGCCGAAGGACTACATCCTGGCGGCCGGGCACCGGCTGGAGGTCCTGGTCGCCTCCAGCGACCACGACTACACGCTGCGGCCGAAGCCGGGCGCGGGCCTGGCCCTCGACCTCACCAGGACGTCGGTCACGCTGCCGGTCACGGGCGGCAAGCCGGCGCTGCGGGCCGCGTTCGGCTGATGCTGCCGGAGGGCCTCCGGGCCGACGTGCGCACGTTGTGGGACTACCACGACCTGCGGCACCAGCCGCGCCGGTCGGACGTCGGGATCGGGCTCGGCAGCCGCGATCCCGGCGTGGCCGTCCACGCGGCGGAGCTGTTCCACGCCGGACGGTTCCCGCTGCTGGTGTTCACCGGGGCCAACGCCCCGACGACGGTGGAGCGCTTCCCACGCGGCGAGGCGGTCCACTACCGCGAGATCGCCCTGGACCTCGGCGTGCCGGACGAGGCGATCCTGGTCGAGCCCGAGGCCCGGCACACCGGGGAGAACATCGTGTTCACCCGGCGGCTGCTCGCCGAGCGGGGGATCGCGGTCCGGACCGTGACGCTGGTGTCGCGGCCCTACCAGCAGCGCCGGGCGTACGCGACGGCGAAGCGGCTGTGGCCCGAAGCCGACGTCGTCTGCGCGGCGAAGGGCGTCTCGCTGGAGGACTACGTCGACGGCTGCGAGGAAGCCGAGCGGGTGATCGGCATGCTGGTCGGCGAGACGCAGCGGATCACCGAGTACGCCGAGCGGGGCTTCGCGATCCCGCAGCGCGTCCCGCCCGGCGTCGAGCGGGCGTTCGGCAGGCTGGTCGCCGCCGGGTTCACCCAGCGACTCGTCGCTTTCCGCGCCGACGATCACTGAATGTAACGATTTTCGCAGGTCAGGCGACTTACCGGCGTTCTATCCGCTGCGAGAGGACCCGCCATGACCTCGACCGCCGACCCCATCCTGGAGAGCCTGCGCACCCAGTTGTCCGGAGCCGTGCTGACCGACGGCGACGCCGGGTACGACGACGCCCGCTCGGTCTGGAACGGCGAAATCGACCGCCGTCCCGCGGTGGTGGTGCGGCCCGCCGTGCCCCAGGACGTGGCGACAGCGCTCGCGTACGCGCGCGAAGCCGGGCTCGACGTCTCGGTGCGCGGCGGCGGGCACAACTTCGGTGGCGCGGCGGTCGTGGACGGCGGTCTCTGCCTCGACCTGAGCTCGCTGGACGCGATCACGGTCGACCCGGACGCCCGGACCGCGCGCTGCGGCGGCGGGACGACCTGGGCGCAGCTCGACGCCGCGACGCAGGCGCACGCGCTCGCGGTGCCGGGCGGCACGGTCAGCCACACCGGCGTCGGCGGCCTCACCCTCGGCGGCGGGTTCGGCTGGCTCACCGGCAAGCACGGCCTGTCCTGCGACAACCTGCTCTCGGCCGAGGTCGTCACCGCCGACGGCGAGATCCTGCGCGCGTCGGCCGAGGAGCACCCCGACCTGTTCTGGGCGCTGCGCGGCGGTGGTGGCAACTTCGGCGTCGTCACCGAGTTCGAATTCCGGCTGCACCCGGTCGGCCCGATCGTGCACCTGGGACTGTTCTTCTACGGTCTCGACGACGGCGCGGCCGTGCTGCGCCACGCCCGCGAGCTGCTCCCGGCGCTGCCGGGCGCGATGGGGGTGCTCGTCGCCGGGCTCAACGCCCCGCCCGCGCCGTTCGTGCCCGAGGCGTTCCACTTCCGTCCGGGCTACGCCGTGCTGATCGCCGGCTTCGACGGGGAAGAACAGCACGCCGAAGCGGTCGAGGCGGCCCGCTCCGGGCCGGCGCCGCTGTTCGAGTTCGTCTCGCCGATCCCGTACGTCGAGCTGCAGCGGCTGATCGACGGTGCCGCTCCGTGGGGCATCCTCGGCTACGAGAAGGCCGCCTTCGCCGAGGAGTTCACCGACGACGTCATCGACGTGATCGCGGACTTCCTGCCGCGCAAGAGCTCACCGATGTCGATCATGCCGATCTTCGCGCTGCGCGGGGCGTTCGCCGAGGCCGGCGACGACGACACGGCGTTCGGCGGCAGCCGGCGGACGTGCCTGGCCGTGAACGTCGCCGCGATCTCCGCCGAGCCGGAGCCGTTCGCCACCGACCGGGCCTGGGTGCGGGAGTTCTGGGCCGCACTGGCGCCGCTGTCGGCGAACGCCGGGGGCTACGTCAACTTCATGGCCGAGTACGAGGCCGACCGCGTCCGGACGTCCTACGGCCCGGAGAAGTACGCGCGGCTGGCCCGGATCAAGGCGGTGTACGACCCGCGGAACGTCTTCCACCACAACGCGAACATCCCGCCCGCGCCGTGAGGCGTCAGCCGGCGATGCCCGCCCGGTAGGCGAACGCGACCGCCTGCGCGCGGTCGCGCAGCCCCGCCTTGGCGAACAGGTGGTTCACGTGGGTCTTCACGGTCGCCTCGCTGACCACCAGGGTGCGGGCGATCTCGGTGTTCGACAGGCCGGCCGCGATCAGCCGCAGCACGTCGAGTTCGCGGGCGGTCAGGCCCTCGACCTCCTTGACGCGCGCCGGGGTGCTGCGGGCGGCGGCTTCGACGAGCCGCCGCTGCAGCTCGCCGTCCACCGTGGACTGCCCGGCGGCGGCCGAGCGCAGCGCCCGGGCGATCGACTCGGCGTCCGCGTCCTTGGTGAGGAACCCGCGAGCGCCCGCCCGCAGCGCGGCCAGCAGCGATTCGTCGTCGGCGTAGGTCGTGAGCACGACGACCTCGGTGCCGGGGTGCTCGGCGCGGATGCGTTCGGTGGTCTCGACGCCGTCGCAGCGCGGCATCCGCAGGTCCACCAGCACGACGTCGGGGTGGTGGGCGGCGACCAGGTCGAGTGCGGCCAGGCCGTCGGCCGCGGCACCGACCACCTCGACCCCGGGCAGCAGCCCGAGCAGGGTGACCAGGCCCTCCCGGACCACGGCCTGGTCGTCGGCCAGCACGACGCGCAGCGTCACGCCGGCACCGTCAGGTGAATCCGCCATCCGTCCTCCCCCGGCCCGCTGTCGAGGCGCCCGTCGAGCAGCGCGACCCGCTCGCCCATCCCGCGCAAACCGTAGCCTGCCGCCGGCGCCTCCGGCGGGCGCCTGCCCTGCCGGTCGGCCACGGTCAGCTCGACGGACCCCTCGGTGTAGCCGAGGGTGACGTCCACCTCGGCCTGCGGCGCGTGCTTGCGCGTGTTGGCCAGCGCCTCCTGCACCGCGCGGACCAGTGCGGTGCCGACCGCCGGCGCGAGCTCGCGCGGGCGGCCTTCGACCGCGAGGTCGGCGCGGGCGCCGCTGTCCAGCCGGTACGCGGCGAGCAGGTCCGCGATCGCGCGTTCGACACCGACGGCGTCCTCGTGCAGCGCGGCCACGGCCTTGCGGGCTTCGGCGAGCCCGTCCGAGGCCAGCGCCTGCGCCCGTTCGATCTGGGCCAGTGCGTCCGGGCTCGCGCCGTCGCGCACCAGCATCAGCCGCGCGCCCTGCAGGTTCAGCGCCAGCCCGGCCAGTGAGTGCGCCAGGACGTCGTGCAGTTCGCGGGCGATCCGGGCGCGTTCGGCGAGCGCGGCGGCCCGGGCGTGCTCCTCGTTGGCGGTCTGCGCGCGGGCCAGCGCGAGCTCGGTCTGCTCGAGGCGGGCGAGGCGGGCGCGCCGGTTCAGGCCCATCAGCACGACGATCGCGAGGACCGCGTACGTCGACAGGGCGCCTTCCCAGACGTGGTAGCGGGCCGCCCCGACGGTGACCGCGGCGAGGTCGAGCCCGACCGCCAGCACGATGGGCACGGCGGTCTGCCGCAGCACGACGAAGAACGTGGTGCTGAACATCGCCACCGACGCCCAGCTGCCCGGCAGGAGCACCCAGAGCGCGCCGGTGGTGGCGATCACGGCGAGCGGCAGCGCCGCCGTCAGCGGCCGGACGCGGGTCTCGTGGATCCACAGCAGCGGGACCGACAGCACCAGGGTGAGCCCGATCAGGAACCAGGCCAGCGTGCCCGCGCGCGGCATCGCGGCGACCATCGGCACGGCGACGAGGGCCCAGCGCAGCCAGCCCTGGGCCCGGGGGAATCCGGCTGGTCGGGTCGTCATTCCGGCAGTCCTCCGCGGGTGCTTGTACGGAAAATGTACCGACGGGGACTTCCCTGCGTGGAGTCAAGTTGTCCCGTTTGTACAGGAGGTTCCCCATGTCCAGCTTGCGACGGCTCGCCCTGATCGCCGCCGCCGCGGCGCTGCCCGCGCTCGGCCTCACCCTCGCCGGCCAGACGACGGCGTCGGCCGCGCCCAACTTCCAGGTGCCGTTCAAGTGCGGTGTCACGGTGACCGCGGCGACCTTCAGCGGCCACAGCCCGGCGTACTCGGTCGACTTCCAGAAGGACGGCATCACCGGCATGCCGGTGCTCGCCTCGGCGTCGGGCACGGTGACCCGGGTGGCCGACGAAGGCAGCACGAGCTACGGCAAGTGGGTCGAGGTCGACCACGGCGGCGGCTGGCGCACCCGGTACGCGCACCTGTCGGCCCAGGAGGTCTCCGTCGGCCAGTCGGTCGCGGGCGGCAAGGAGATCGGCAAGGCGGGCTCGACCGGCGGCGTCACCGGACCGCACCTGCATTTCGAGGAGCGCCTGGACGGCGTGGTGCAGAAGGCGAAGCTGAACGGCGTCGCGGTACCGTACTACGGCCACACGAACTTCACGAGCAAGAACAACTGCGGCGGCAACCCGTATTCGGCCGAAGAGGTGTGCGGTGACGGCTTCTCCGTGGTGGACCAGCAGGCGCTGGCCAACTCGTCGGGCACGGCCTACCTGCTGTACAACGCTTCCACGAAGGCGAACTGCGTGACGACGCTGAAGGCCACGTCGCTCGGCACGGCGAGCCCGGTCGAGGCGTTCCTGGAGGTCCAGGGCGCGACCCGGGTGACCGATTCGGGCAGCTTCACGTACTACGCGGGGCCGGTGACGAAGACGGCCGACTCGACCTGCGTGAAGTGGGGCGGCTCGGTGGGCAGCAACACCTACGAGAGCGGCTTCGAGCACTGCGGCTGAGTCCGCTTGCGGGTGTCCGGCCGGTGGGCCGGGCAGCATAGCCCACCCCACCGACAGGAAAGAGCCGCCCGGCCCCGGCCGGGCGGCTTCCGTCCACATCGACCCCCGCCATCCACAGATTTCGCCCCGGCGCCCCATCCGCCCCCGTTCTGCCCCACTGTGGAGGCATGACCACAACCACCCCGCCCGACCTCCGCGACCCGGCCCAGCTGCTGGCCGCGCTCCCGTACCTGATCGGCTTCCGCCCCGAGAAATCCGTGGTGCTGCTCGGCCACTGCCACCCGGGCAACCGCCTGGGCCTGGTGCTGCGAGGCGACCTGCCCCGCCGCGAGCACCGAGCACGCCAGGCGCAGGCGCTGGCCCCCCGGTTCGCAGCGGCCGGCCACATCGGCATCACGGTGGTGATCATCGGCGGACGGCGAAGACCGGAGAAGCCACCCCCACACGCGGCTTTCGTCGGCGACCTCACGCGCGCGCTGGGGGAGTTCGGCCTCCCGGTCCTGCATGCCTTGTGGGCACCGGCGATCAGAGCAGGGGCGCCCTGGGAGTGTTACCAAGTCGAAGAATGCGCGGGAGCATTGCCGGACCCCCGAGCAACGGTCCTGGCGGCGGCCGCAACCGAGAGCGGAACGGTGGCATTCGACAGCCGCGAGGAGCTCGAGGCACTGCTGGCCCCACGATCACCGGAAGCGCTGGCCCGCCGAGCGGATCGCTTGTCCCGCATGACAGTGCCACCGTGGCCGGAGCAAACCCGAGTGAACAACGCGGCCGCGGCAGTCCGCGCGGCGTTCGAGCGCCACCGCCGCAACGAAGGCCCACCGACGGACGAGGAAGCGGTGCTGCTGGCAAGCGCGTTGAAGCTGCCGGAGATCCGCGACCTGTGCTTGGCAATGGCGGTACCCCCAGCCACGGCGTCGGCTCGCGAAGCGGAGGACGTCTGGCTGACGGCGGTCCGCGAAATCCCACCCCCGGAGAGAGCCGAACCGGCGGCATTGCTGGGTTTCTCGGCTTACCTCCGCGGCGACGGAACATTCGCGGGGATGGCCCTGGACAATGCATTGGAGGCAGCCCCGGGGCACATGCTGGCCTCGCTGCTGAGAAGGGTGCTGGACACGGGAACACCCCCGGAGGTGATCCGAGGCTTGGCCACAGCGGCAGCAGGCCCTCTGGTGGGCTTCGGCTTGGAGCCGGCGGATTTCGAGGCGGACCAGGCGGCATGAGCAGCTTCACCGTGGGCCGCGTTCGAAGGGAGTGCGCAGGCAGGCTTAATCGTCCATTATGGACGCATGGGGCGGTCAGTCGGGCCGCGGTCCGGCGTCGCCACTGGCGGCCGTACTAGAGCACAGAAGCCCAGGTCCGCCGCCGGTCGCCCAAGGGTCAGCCTCGTGGCGACTGGGTGAATTCCCAAGCGTCCAGAACAATCCCAACAAGATCAGTGCGCTCCGGCTTCCACCCGAGCTCCTCCCGAGCCGGGTCACTGGCGGGCCACAAGCACCAATGGGTCGCCGCCCCCGCCGCGTAACCAGCGCGGCAGGCGAGGTTGGCTGCCGCCGTCGCGAGCCGGACCGCGGCGGTCCCAACCCGACACGGAGCCCGTCACAGGCGTCCGGGCCAGGGCGCTCAAGCCCCAGCCCGTCGCCGGTCACCCCGGATTCAGCCTCGCCGTGACTGGGTGAATTCCCATGCGTCCCGAACAATCCCAGCAAGATCGGTCCGCTCCGGCTTCCACCCGAGCTCCTCCCGAGCCCGGTCACTGGCCGCCACGAGCACCGACGGGTCACCCGCCCGCCGCGGAGCCACCGCCGCCGGCACCGGGTGGCCGGTCACCTCGCGACAAGCCTCGATCACCTCGAGAACGGAGAACCCCGTGCCATTCCCCAGGTTGTAAATCCGGTGCTCGCCCGCCGTGGCGTGCTTCAGCGCCAGCAGGTGGGCGTCGGCGAGGTCCACGACGTGGATGTAGTCGCGCACCGCCGTGTGGTCCGGCGTCGGGTAGTCGTCGCCGTAGATCTGGATCTGCTCGCGGTCGCCCGTGGCGACCTGGAGAACGAGAGGAATGAGATGGGTTTCCGTGGTGTGGCGCTCGCCGAAGGCGCCGTACGCGCCCGCGACGTTGAAGTAGCGCAGGCTCACCGCCGCCAGGCCGTGCGCGACGGCGAAGCTGGTGATCGCCGCGTCGATGGCGAGCTTCGTGGCGCCGTAGGTGTTGGTCGGCCGGGTCGGCGCCGTCTCCGGGATCGGCGACTGCTCCGGCTCGCCGTAGGTCGCCGCCGTCGACGAGAACACCAGCCGGGGCGTGCCGTGCTCCTGCATGGCCTCCAGCAGCCGCAGGGAGGTGACGACGTTGCCTTCCCAGTACTTCGCCGGCTCCGTCATCGACTCGCCGACCAGCGACTTCGCCGCGAAGTGCAGCACACCGTCGAAGCCCTCGCGCAGCAGGCTGCCCGCCACCTCGGCGGCGTCGCCTTCGATGAACCGCGCGTCCGGGTGGACGGCGTCGGCGTGCCCGGTGGACAGGTCGTCGACGACGGTGACCTGGTGCCCGGCTTCGACCAGCCGGGCGGCGCAGACACTTCCGACGTACCCGGCTCCGCCCGTCACGACCAGCTTCAGGGCGTTGCTCTGCTCCGACACATCCAGGCCTTCCTGCCGAGGGTGACTGTGGCCCACAGTCTTCCCCCTCGACGACGCGCGGGTCCGCGCGGGGGTTGCCCCGAGCGGACCCGCGCGGTGTCAGAGCTCGTCGCGGCCGGCGCCGCGCGAAGGCACCGCCGTGAACATCCGCGGCCGCCGGTAACCGGCCTTTTCGTACGCCGCGTCGACGGCTTCCTTGACCCGCTCCAGGTCGGCGTCGCGGACCAGCGCGATCGCCGATCCGCCGAAGCCGCCGCCGGTCATCCGGGAGCCGAGCGCGCCGGCCGCCCGCGCCGAGTCGACCGCGAGGTCCAGCTCGGCCGTGGAGATCCGGTAGTCGTCGCGCATGCTGACGTGCGAAGCGTCCAGGTACGGCCCGATCTCGGCCAGCCGCCCGGCGCGCAGCAGCTCGACCGTCTCGAGCACCCGCTGGTTCTCGGTGACGACGTGCCGCACCAGCGGCACGAGGTCCTCCGGGAGCCGGTCGAGGGCGTCGGAAAGACCCTCGACGGTGACGTCACGCAGTGCCTTCACCCCGAGCAGCTCGGCCGCCCGCTCGGTGCCGCGGCGGCGCTCGCCGTAGCCGCCCTCGGCGTGGGAGTGCTTGGTGCGGGTGTCCATGATCAGCACCTGCAGCCCGGCCTCGGCGAGGCCGAACGGCACCTGCTCCTGCTCACCCGAGCGCACGTCGAGGAACAGCACGTGCGACTCGGTGCAGCAGAGGGACGCCGTCTGGTCGAGCAGGCCGGTGGGGGCGCCGACGAAGTCGTTCTCCGACCGCTGCACCCACCGCGCGATCTCGGGCCGCGACGGGACGTCGTCGCGGCTGCCGTCCAGCTCCAGGCCGGCCAGGCCCAGCAGCGCCAGCGACACCGCGCACTCGAGCGCGTGGGAGGAGGACAGCCCCGCCCCGGATGGCACATCCCCGGCGATCACCAGGTTGGCGCCGTTGGGGAAGCCCTGGTCGCGCAGCACCCAGGCGACGCCCGCCGGGTACGCGGCCCACCCCTCGACCGAGCCCGGCGCCAGGTCGGCGATCTTCAGCTCGCCGGAGCGCTGGAGCTGGCCGTCGTCGCCCAGGGTGGCCACGGACAGCACGCCGTCCTCGCGGGGCGCCGCCGCCACGGCCAGCCGGTGCGGCAGGGCGAACGGCAGCACGAAGCCGTCGTTGTAGTCGGTGTGCTCGCCGATCAGGTTGACGCGGCCGGGTGCCGACCAGACGCCGGCCGGCGCCGAGCCGTGGACCGTGCGGAACGCCGCTACGGCCTCCGAAGACGGGCTCATCGGGCCTGCGCCAGGACGGCGTGCAGCGCGGAGCTGGCGACCTGGGCGGTGGTGTCCCCGCCGGTGACCTCGATGGTGCCGCCGTTGGCCTTGCCGACGGTGACCGTGCCGCCCGGCACGATGCCGACGGACTTGAGCTCGGTCATCAGCGACTCGTCCAGCTGGACGTGCTCGGCGATGCGCCGGATCTCGACGCGGCCGCCGCCGGTGCGGGCGAACTCGTCGAGCCGGACCAGGTCGGCCTCCGCGGGCGGCGCGGGTTCGCCGTCGCCCAGCTTGTCGAGGCCGGGGATCGGGTTGCCGTAGGGCGAGGTGGTCGGGTGGTCGAGCAGCTTGACCAGCTTGCGCTCGACGGCCTCGCTCATCACGTGCTCCCAGCGGCACGCCTCGTTGTGCACGTGCTCCCACTCGAGCCCGATCACGTCGACGAGGAGGCGTTCGGCCAGGCGGTGCTTGCGCATGACGGCGATGGCCAGTTCCCGGCCGTGGTCGGTCAGCTGCAGGTGCCGGTCGTCGGCGACGACGACCAGGCCGTCGCGCTCCATCCGGGCGACCGTCTGGCTCACGGTCGGGCCGCTCTGCTGCAAGCGCTCGGCAATGCGGGCGCGCAGCGGAACGACACCTTCCTCTTCGAGCTCGTAAATGGTACGCAAGTACATCTCGGTGGTGTCGATGAGATCGTTCACGCTGTCCCCTTCGTCCGCGTTGCTCATCGTAGTCGTTGACCCCGACAGCGGCGGCGGCCCTCGGGAGTAACAACTCGCCGGTGGGGGATATGTCCGCACCCCGGCGCGGCCGGGTGGGCGGCCGCTGGAAGATGGGAGGCATGCGTCCGCTGATCAGCACCACCGACCTCGCCGCCGCGCTGGCCGGCCCGGCCGGGGACCGCCCCGTGGTCCTCGACGTCCGCTGGCGGCTCGCCGGCCCGCCCGGCGCCGACTCCTACCGCGAGGGGCACGTGCCCGGGGCGGTGTTCACCGACCTCGACCGGGTGCTCGCGGGCGAGCCGGGCGAGGGCGGCAGGCACCCCCTGCCCGACCCGGCCGACCTGCAGCGCGACCTGCGCGCGGCCGGCGTCCGCGAGGGCGTCCCGGTGGTGGCCTACGACGACGCGGACGGCTCGGTGGCGGCGCGCGCCTGGTGGCTCCTGCGCTGGGCGGGCCACGAAGAGGTGACGGTCCTCGACGGCGGTTACGCGGCGTGGTCAGCCGAGGGGCGCCCGGTGAGCACGGAGGAGGAGCACCCGGAGCCGGGCGACTTCACGGTCCACCCGGGAGGCATGCCGGTCCTGGACGCGGACGAAGCGGCTGCCTTGGCCCGCGAGGGCCTGCTGCTCGACGCCCGGGCAACGCCGAGGTACACGGGCGAGACGGAGCCGGTGGATCCCCGGGCGGGCCACATCCCGGGAGCGGTGAACGCCCCGTTCTCAGCCCACATCGGCCCGGACGGCCGCTGGCGGCCCCCGACGGAGCTGGCGGCGCACTTCGCGGACCTGGGCCTCCGCCCGGGAGAGCCGGTCGCGGCGTACTGCGGCTCGGGCGTGACGGCCAGTTCGGTGGTCTTGGCCCTGGAGCTGGCGGGCCACCCGGGAGCGGGCCTGTACGCGGGCTCGTGGTCCCACTGGTCCCGCAACCCGAACCGCCCCGCGGCGACGGGCCCCCTGCCGGGCTGACGCCCACCTGAGCAGGCCGAAGGCGACCGGGTCGCGCGGTTTCGAACTGCCCCGGCGGCAGATGCCCGGCCGGCCTGGCCACCACCTGAGCAGGCCAAGGGGGATCGGGCCGCGCGGCCCGCACTGCCCGGGCCGCGGCGGGATGCCTGCCGAGCCGATCGCCGCCCGGCGCCATAGCGGACCGGGCCGCGCGATCCCGCAGCACCGGCGACCAGCACCCCGCCGGGCCGCGCCCACCCCCGGCGCCCACCTTGCCCCGCTCGCCACTCCACGCGTCCCCGCGATCGGCACTAGAGTCGACCGCATGTCGCCTGCCGTTGTTTGGGATCGTGGGCTGCTCGGTTATGACCTGGGTGGGGATCACCCCTTCAATCCCGTGCGGCTGGAGCTCACCGTCCGGCTGGCCACCGAGCTCGGTGTCCTCCAGGACGTTCCGCTGCTCGTCCCCACCGGGGCCGGGGACGAAGAACTCCTCCGGATCCACGCCCCCGAATACCTCGCCGCCGTGCGGGAGGCGCCTCTTGTCGGGTGGGATGTCGGGCACGGGCTCGGGACCTCCGACAACCCCGTCTTCTCCGACATGCACGATGCCTCCGCGCTCGTCGTCGGGTCCACCCTGCTCGCCGCGCGGAAGGTCGCCGAAGGCGAGGCCACGCGGGCCGTCAACATCGCCGGGGGGCTGCACCACGCCATGCGGGACCGGGCCGCGGGCTTCTGCGTCTACAACGACTGCGCCGTCGCCATCTCGTGGCTGCTCGACCACGGCTTCGACCGCATCGCCTACATCGACACCGACGTCCACCACGGCGACGGCGTCCAGGCCGCCTTCTACGACGACCCGCGCGTGCTCACCATCTCGATGCACCAGCACCCGTTCACGCTCTGGCCGGGCACCGGCTACTCCGCCGAGACCGGCCGCGGGAAGGCCGACGGCACCGCCGTCAACGTCCCGCTGCCGCCGCGCACCAAAGACCCCGGCTGGCTGCGGGCCTTCCACGCCGTCGTCCCGTCGCTGCTCGCCGACTTCGAACCGCAGCTGCTGTTCACCCAGTGCGGGGTCGACTCCCACGAGGAGGACCCGCTGGCCGACCTCTCGCTGAGCGTCGACGGCCACCGCACGATCTACGCCACCCTCCGCGACCTCGCCGAGACCTACGCCGGCGGGAAGTGGATCGCCGTCGGCGGTGGGGGCTACCAGCTGATCCGGGTGGTTCCGCGCTCGTGGACGCACCTGATCGCCACCGTCCTCGACCGGGACGTCGACCCGGCGACGCCGCTGCCGCCCGGCTGGCGGGAAACCGTCACCAAGGCCGCGCCGCACGCCGAGCTCCCGCAGACCATGACCGACGACCGCGACACGGAGTTCAAGCCGTGGGGCGACGGCGAGGACGACCCGGTCGACATCGCCGTCCGGGACACCCGCCGCGCCGTCTTCCCGCTGCACGGCCTCGACCCGGACGACCCCAGGGACTGACCATGGCCGGACGGGACCCCTTCGACTACCCCCGCGACTGGGAGGCCGACGTCGTGCTGTCCGACGGCGGCACCGTCCACCTGCGCCCGATCGTGCCCACCGACGCCGACGGCCTCGTCGCCTTCCACGCGAAACTCTCCGAACGCACCCGCTACTTCCGCTACTTCGGCGCCTACCCGCGGATCCCGGAGAGGGACCTGAAACGCTTCTCGACCGTCGACCACCACGACCGGGTCGCGTTCGCCGCGTTCCTCGGCGACGACATCGTCGCGGTCGGCCGGTACGAACGGCTCGACCACTGCCCGTCGGCCGAAGTCGCCTTCGTCGTCAGCGACGCCCACCAGGGCCGCGGCCTGGGCTCGATCCTGCTCGAACACCTCGCCGCGGCCGCCTCCGAATGCGGGCTGCGCCGGTTCGTCGCCGAGGTGCTCGCCGAGAACGCCGCCATGGTGCGCGTGTTCCGCGACGCCGGCTACCAGGTCAGCCGCGAGATCGAGGAAGGCGTGCTGCACCTGGAGTTCGACATCGACCCGACCGAGGAGTCCCTCGCCGTCGCGCGCTCCCGCGAGCAGGCGGCCGAGGCGCGCAGCGTGCACAACCTGCTGCACCCGTCCTCGATCGCGGTGATCGGCGCGTCCGCCGAGCCGGGCAAGGTCGGCCACGTCGCCTTCGTGAACCTCCTCGCGGCCGCGTTCACCGGCACCGTGTACCCGGTCAACCCCGAGCACCGCGCGATCCGGGGCGTGCGCGCCTACCCGTCGGTGCTGGACATCCCGGATCCGGTCGACCTGGCCGTGGTCGCGGTGCCCGCCGAGGCCGTCGAGTCCGTTTTGGACGCCTGCCTGGCCAAGGGCGTCAAGACGCTGCTGATCCTGTCCAGCGGGTTCGCCGAGGCCGGGCCGCACGGCCTGCACGCCGAGCTGCGGCTGGTCGGCGAGGCGCGGGCGCACGGCATGCGCGTGGTGGGCCCGAACGCGCTCGGCGTGCTCAACACCGCCCCCGGCATCCGGCTGAACGCCACCCTCGCGCCCCGGCTGCCCGGCCGCGGGCGCACCGGTTTCTTCTGCCAGTCCGGCGCGCTGGGCACCGCGATCCTCGCCGACGCCGAGGCGCGCGGGCTCGGCCTGTCCACGTTCGTCTCGGCAGGCAACCGCGCCGACGTCTCGGGCAACGACCTGCTCCAGTACTGGGAAACCGACCCGGACACCGACCTCGTGCTGCTGTACCTGGAGTCCTTCGGCAACCCGCGCAAGTTCGCGCGGCTGGCCCGGCGGCTCGCCAGGACCAAGCCGATCGTCGCCGTCAAGTCGGGCCGGCACGCGGTCCGGCCACAGCTGGCGGCGACGTCGACGGAGATCGACGAAGCCAGCGTCCAGACGCTGTTCGAGCAGGCCGGCGTGGTGCGGGTGGAGTCGCTGGCGCAGCTGTTCGACACCGCGCTCGTGTTCGCCCACCAGCCGCTGCCCGCCGGGCCGCGGGTGGGGATCGTCGGCAACTCCAGCGCGATCGGGCTGCTGGCCGCCGACACCGCGCGGATGCAGGGCCTGCGGCTGGCGTCGGACCCGGTGGACGTCGGCCCGCAAGCCGGGCCGGAAGAGTTCGCCAAGGCCGTCCGCGAGGCCCTCACCTCGCCGGACACCGATGCGCTTGTCGTCGTGTTCGCCCCGCCGATCGCCATCCCCGGCACCGCGTACGCGCGGGCCCTGCGGGAGACCGTCGTCGAACTGGGGCAGCGCAAGCCGATCGTCTCGACGTTCCTCGCCGCCGAAGGCGTGCCGGACGAACTCGCGGTCCTGACCGAAGACGGTGTGCCGACGCGGGGCTCGATCCCGTCGTACCCCAGCCCAGAACGCGCGGTGAACTCCCTCGCCCGGGTTGTCCGGTACGCGGCGTGGCGGCAACGCCCGCAGGGCACGCTGGTGCGGCCCGCGGGGATCCACACCGAACAGGCGCAGGGCATCGTGCGCGAGCTCCTCGAAGCCGACAGCGGGAAGACGACGCTGCTCTCGGACGCCGAAGTCGTGCGGCTGCTGGACTGCTACGGCATCGACGTCGTGCCGTTCCGCATCGTGTCCACAGTGGACGAAGCGGTCGCGGCCGCGGCCGAGCTGGGCTACCCGGTGACGCTCAAGGCGGTCGACGAGCGGCTGCGCGGCCGGCCCGACCTGGCCGGCGTCCGGCTGGACCTGGCGTCCGAAGACTCGGTGCGCAACGCCTACGAGACGCTGCGCGAGGTCTCCGGCGACGACGAGGTCTACGTCCAGCGGATGGCACCCAAGGGCCTGTCGTGCGTGATCGGGCTGCAGGACGACCCGTCGTTCGGCACGCTCGTGTCGTTCGGGCTGTCCGGGCTGGTCAGCACGCTGCTCGGCGACCGGGCCTACCGCGCCGTGCCGCTCACCGACGTCGACGCGGCGACGCTGCTGCGCGAGCCACGGACGGCACCGCTGCTCACCGGCTACCGCGGCGACGAGCCCGCCGACCTCGCCGCACTGCAGGACATGGTGCTGCGCGTGGCCGCGCTGGCCGAGGACAACCCGGAGGTCCGGTCGCTGGTGCTGGACCCGATCCTGGCCTCGCCGGACGGCGCGTTCGTCGCCAACGCCCGCCTGGTGCTGGGGGCACCGCCCTCGCGCCCCGACACCGGCCCGCGCCGCCTGCGCGCCATCAATCCCCAGGACTGACCATGGCGGCACTGACCGAGCTGCTGTCCCGCCACCTCGGCGACCAGCCGGGCGCGGTGGCGCTGGTCGCCCGCGGCGAACAGGTCGAAGCCGCCGCCGTCGGTTCGGCCGACGTCGAGGGGACCGTCCCGATGGCGCGGGACTCGCTGTTCCGCATCGCGTCGCTCACCAAGCCGATCACCGCCGCGGCCGTGCTCCTGCTCGTCGACGACGGCGAGCTGGCCCTGGACGACCCGATCGCGCGGTGGCTGCCGGAGCTGGCCGCGCCGGTGGTCGTCCGCACCCCGGACGGCCCGGTCGACGACGTGGTCCCCGCCGTCCGCCCGGTCACGGTCGCCGACCTGCTCGCCTTCCGCTGCGGGTACGGCCTCGCCGCCGACATGACGCTGCCCGCGGTCGACCTGCTGCTGCAGGTGCTGGGGCACCCGGCCGCGTCACCGCGGGCGCTGTCGCCGGACGCGTGGCTGGCGGCGCTGGCGCAGGTGCCGATGCTGCACCAGCCGGGGGAGGCGTGGCTCTTCGAGACCGGCTCGGACCTGCAGGGCGTGCTGATCGCGCGTGCGTCCGGCCGTCCGCTGCCGGACTTCCTGGCGGAGCGGCTGTTCGAGCCGCTCGGCATGGCCGACACCGGGTTCACCGTGCCGACGGCGGCGCTCGGCCGGTTCACCAGCGCCTACCGCCGCGGCGAGGACGGCCTGCGGCTGATCGACTCGCCGGAGGGCCGGTGGAGCGCGCCACCGCCGTTCCCGTCCGGGGCGGGCGGGCTCGTCTCGACGGCCGACGACCTCCTCGCGTTCGCCCGCTTCCTGCGCGACGGCGGCACGGCGGCCGACCACCGCCTCCTGACACCGGAATCGGTGCACCGGATGACGACCGACCACCTGACGCCGGCCCAGCGCACGGCGGCCCGGCCGTTCCTGCGCGGCCAGGGCTGGGGCTACGGCGGTTCGGTCGATGTGGACCCGCAGGAGCCCTGGGAGGTCCCGGGCCGCTACGGCTGGGTCGGCGGCGCGGGAACGGCCCTGCACCTGGTCCCGTCGACGGGCACGGTCTCGGTCCTGCTCACCCAGGTCGAGCTGACCAGCCCCGAGCCGACGCCGCTGATGAAGCAGGTCTGGACCTACGCGGCGAGCTAGCGAGGGCCCGCGAGGAGGTCGCCCAGGGTCAGCAGCTGGTGGGTGGCCCCGCCGAGCTGGAACTCCAGGCGCTTCGCCGCCGCGAAGTACCGGTGGACCACGTGGTCGACGTCGATGCCGACGCCGCCGTGGACGTGCACCGCCGTGTGGGCCACCCGGTGGCCCGCCTCCGCCGCCCAGAACTTCGCCGTCGCCACCGCCGGAGCGGCCGGTACCTCCGACGTCAGCTGCCAGGCCGCCTGCAGGGTGGTCAGGCGGACCGCTTCCACGTCCAGGTAAGCGTCCGCGAGCCGCTGGCGGACCGCCTGGAAGCCGCCGATCACGTGGTCGAACTGCTTCCTCTCGGCCGCGTACGCCGTGGTCAGTTCCAAGGCCCGCTCGACCACGCCGAGCTGCTGCGCGCACACCCCGACCGTCCCGCGCAGGCGCAGCCACTCGCCGATGTCGCCCAGCGGCACCCCGGGCACTTCGGACAGCGACAGCAGCGCGGCGTCCGCGTGGTCGACCGTCTGCTGCGGCTGCACCGAGACCCCGGGCCCGGCCGCGTCGACCAGGAACACCTCGCCGGGCGTGGCCACCAGGAACCCGTGCGCGAAGGCGCCGAACGGCACCGCGGTCTGCGTGCCCGACACCCGGCCGGCCACGGCGGTGAACCCGGACAGCGCCACCGCGAGGACCCGCTCGCCGCGCAGCACCGGCAGCACCCAGCGGTCCACCAGGTCCGGCGTGCCGAACTCGGCCAGCGCCGACGCGGCCATCGTGATCGACGGCAGGTAGGGGACCGCCGCCACCGCGCGGCCGATCTCGGTCAGCACCGAGCACTGCTCCAGCAGCCCGAACCCGCCGCCGCCGAGCGACGACGGCAGCGCCGCGTCCAGCACGCCCGCCTGGCCGAGGGCCGTCCACGCGACCGTGTCGAAGCCGCCGGTGCCGTGCGGGTCGTGGGTGACCTTGTCGGCCAGCAGCCGCCGGGTCAGCGCGGCGAGATCGGCCGACGCTTCGGAAGGGGTGAAGTCCATACGTCGCTCCTAGCGCGTGACGGGCAGGCCGAGGGCGGTGGCGGCGATCATGTCCCGCTGGATCTCGTTGGTGCCGCCGCCGAAGGTGAGGATCAGCGCCGACCGGTGCAGCCGCTCGATCCGCCCGGCCAGCAGCGCGCCCGGCGAGCCGTCGCGGACGACGGCGGCCGCGCCGAGCACCTCCATCAGCAGCCGGTAGGCCTCGATCGCGAACTCCGTGCCGAACACCTTCGTCGCCGACGCCTCCGCCGGGCCGAGCTCGCTGGCCGCGGCCGCCCAGGCGATCCGCCAGTTCCGCAGCTTCAGGTACTCCGCGCCGGCGTGCACCCGCGCCAGATTCACCCGCACCCACTCCTGCTCGACGGCGCCGGTCTCCTCCGCCCACGCCAGCACGTCGGCGAGGGCCTTGCGGATCGGTGCCGACGACGTCAGCGCGACGCGTTCGTGGTTGAGCTGGTTGGTGATCAGAGGCCAGCCCGCGTTCTCTTCGGCCACGCGCGCCGACACCGGCACGCGCACGCCGTCGTAGTAGGTCGCGCTGGTCCCGGCGCCCGCGACCGTGTGCACCTTGGTCCAGGAGAACCCTTCGGCCGAGGTCGGCACGATGAGCATCGACAGCCCGCGGTGCTTCTTCGCCGCAGGATCGGTCCGGACGGCGAGCCAGACGTAGTCGGCGTACTCGATCAGGCTCGTCCACATCTTCTGCCCGGTGACGACGTACTCGTCGCCGTCGCGCTCGGCGCGGGTCCGCAGGGACGCCAGGTCGGTGCCGGCCTCCGGCTCGGAGTAGCCGATCGAGAAGTGCAGCTCGCCGGCGGCGATCTTCGGCAGGTAGAACGCCTTCTGGTCTTCGGTGCCGTGGCGCATGATCGTCGGGCCGACGGTGTTCACCGTCAGGAACGGCACCGGCACCCCCGCGACGGCCGCTTCGTCGGTGAAGATGAGCTGGTCGAGCATCGACCGGCCCTGCCCGCCGTACTCCGGCGGCCAGCCCAGCGCGAGCCAGCCGTCCTTGCCCAGCTGCCGCACAATCTCCTTGTACGCCAGGCCATCGCCGTACTCGCCCCCGCCCGAGCGGAGGCCCGCACGCCGTTCGGGCGTCATCAGCTCGGCGAAGTACTCCCGGAGCTCCGCGGCCAGCGCGTGCTGCTGGAGCGTGTAATCGATCCGCACCCGTCACCTCCACCCGGTCCGGCTCGTTGTGGTGCCGTACCGGCTCCCGGCGTTACAGTAGAACCTGTTCTAGTTGTACCAGGGCTCGAGCGGCGGAGGAAGCATGGAGATCGGCGTCGACCGGCTGCTGTGCGAGGCGAACGCGGTGTGCGTGGGGCTCGCCCCGGACGTCTTCGACCTCGACGACGAGGAAGAGCTGGTGATCCAGCCTGGTCCGGTGCCGGACGACCAGGTAGAACGCGTTACCAGTGCAGTCAAGGGCTGCCCAAAGAATGCCCTGTTCATCACGGGTTAGCACTGTTCACTCAAAGGGTTGCCTCGAACGAGAACAGATTCTACTGTAGGCCCGACATCCCGGACTCGGCGAGGAGGTCCCCGCGGTGAGCTTGACCGGCAGGACGGCGATCGTCACGGGTGCCGCGGCGGGGCTGGGGCGGGCCGAAGCGCTCGCGCTCGCGGCCGGCGGTGCGACGGTGGTCGTCAACGACATCAGCGAGCCGAAGGACGTGGTCGCCGAGATCGAAGCGGCCGGCGGCAAGGCCGTCGCGGTCGACGGCGACATCGGCGAGCGGGCCACGGCCGACGCGCTCGTCGAAGCCGCGCTCGACCTCGGCGGGTTGGACATCGTGGTGAACAACGCGGGCGTCCTGCGCGACAAGATGCTCTTCTCGATGTCCGACGACGACTGGGACACCGTGCTGCGCGTGCACCTGCGCGGCCACTTCCTGCTGTCCCGCAACGCCGCGAAGCACTGGCGCGACAAGTCCAAAGCGGACGGTGCGCCGGTGTACGGGCGGCTGGTCAACACCGCGTCCGAGGCGTTCCTCATCGGCTCGCCCGGCCAGCCGAACTACGCCGCGGCGAAAGCCGGCATCACCGCGCTCACCATGTCGGCCGCCCGCGGCCTGGCCAAGTACGGCGTCCGCGCCAACGCGATCTGCCCGCGCGCACGGACGGCGATGACCGAGGGCGTGTTCGGTGCTGCTCCCGCCGAGGGCACCGATCCGCTCTCGGTCGAGCACGTCGCCCCCTTCGTCGCCTACCTCGCTTCGCCCGCGGCTGAGCACGTGAACGGCCAGGTGTTCGTCGTCCACGGCGGCTCCGTCGCGCTGGTCGAGCCCCCGCGGATCGAACAGCGCTGGAAGCTCGACGAGCTCGAGACGTCCTTCGCCACCTTCTTCGCCGACCGCGACCCCGGCCGGATGTTCGCCGCCACCGAAATCCTGGGAGAGTCATGAGGCTGGACGGGAAGATCGCCCTGATCACCGGCGCCGCGCGCGGGCAGGGCGAGGCCGCCGCCCGCGCGTTCGTCGCCGAAGGCGCGCGCGTGGTGATCGCCGACATCCTCGACGACGAGGGCAAGCAGCTGGCCGCCGACCTCGGCGAGCGGGCCGTCTACCAGCACCTCGACGTCGGCGACGAGGACGGCTGGGCCGCCGCGGTCGAACGCGCGACCACCGAGTTCGGCCACCCGAACGTGCTGGTCAACAACGCCGGCATCCTGCACTTCTCCGAGCTCGCGCAGACGACGCTGGCCGACTACGAACGCGTCATCCGGGTGAACCAGATCGGGGCGTTTCTCGGCATGCGCTCGGTCGTTGAACCGATGACCGCCGCCGGCGGTGGCTCCATCGTCAACGTGTCCTCTGTGGAGGGTCTGGCCGGGATGCCCTACCTCGTCGCCTACACCGCGAGCAAGTTCGCGATCCGCGGGATGACCAAGGTCGCGGCGATGGAGCTCGGCAAGAAGCACATCCGCGTCAACTCGGTGCACCCCGGCGCGATCGACACGAAGATGGTCGAGACCGCGGCGGGCGGCCAGAAAGTCGACATGTCGTACGTCGGGAAGAAGGTCGCGCTGAAGCGGGTCGGGCAGCCCGAGGACATCGCCAAGCTGGTGCTGTTCCTGGCCAGCGACGAAAGCGCGTACTGCACGGGCGCGGAGTTCGTCGCGGACGGAGGGGCGACGGCGACGCACGCGCTCAACTTCTGACGGACAACGCTGAGTAAACACCGCTAACGAAAACTGTGGACCGGGTGTGGAGAAGACTCGGAGGTCAGTGACGACCTACTGGGAGGCGTAGTGAGCGAGAGCACCGGCACGCTCCCGGGAACCGCGGCCCTTACCCAGGTCGGCCGCCTGGCGACGCTGTCGTGGGAAGTCCTGCGCGCGATCTTCAAGCGCCCCTTCCAGGCCCGCGAGTGGATCCAGCAGTGCTGGTTCTTCGCCAGCGTCACGATCCTCCCGACGGCACTGGTCGCCATCCCGTTCGGCGCGGTGATCGCGCTGCAGCTCGGCTCGCTCACCGCGCAGATCGGCGCCCAGTCCTTCACCGGCGCGGCCAGCGCGCTGGCCATCGTGCAGCAGGCCAGCCCGCTGATCACCGCGCTGCTCGTCGCGGGCGCGGGCGGCAGCGCGGTCTGCGCGGACATCGGCGCCCGCAAGATCCGCGAAGAGATCGACGCCATGGAGGTCCTCGGCGTCAACCCGATCCAGCGGCTGATCGTGCCACGGGTGCTCGCCGCGATGGTCGTTTCGGTGCTGCTGAACGGCTTGGTCAGCGTGGTCGGCGTGCTCGGCGGCTACTTCTTCAACGTCGTCCTGCAGGGCGGTACGCCCGGTGCTTACCTGGCCAGCTTCAACGCCCTCGCGCAGGTGCCGGACCTGTGGATCAGCGAGATCAAGGCGCTGCTGTACGGCTTCGTCGCCGGGGTCGTCGCCGCCTTCCGCGGCTTGAACCCGGCGGGCGGCCCGAAGGGCGTCGGCGACGCGGTCAACCAGGCCGTCGTCATCACGTTCCTGCTGCTGTTCCTGATCAACGTCGTGCTCACCGCGATCTACCTGCGGATCGTCCCGCCGAAGGCGATGTGATGACGGCCGTCGACACCGACCGGACGCTCGAGTACATCGCGCGTCCCGGCCAGAGCCTGGAAGGCCTCGGCAAGCAGCTCGCGTTCGCGGCGAAGGCGCTCGCCTGGTCGCCGCGCACGATCCGCCGCTACAGCCGCGAGACCCTGCGGCTGCTCACCGAGGTCTGCTTCGGCACCGGCGGGCTCGCGGTCATCGGCGGCACGCTCGGCGTGATGATCGGGATGACCCTGTTCACCGGCCTGATCGTCGGCCTGCAGGGCTACTCCGCGCTCAACCAGCTCGGCACGGCCGCACTGACCGGCTTCATCTCCGCCTACTTCAACACCCGCGAGGTCGCGCCGCTCTCGGCCGGGCTCGCGCTGTCCGCCACCGTCGGCTGCGGCTTCACCGCCCAGCTCGGCGCGATGCGGATCTCCGAGGAGATCGACGCACTGGAAGTCATGGGCGTGCCGAGCATGCCGTACCTGGTGACGACCCGGGTGCTCGCCGGCGTCGCCGCGGTGATCCCGCTGTACGCGGTCGGCCTGCTCTCGAGCTACCTCGCGTCCCGGCAGATCACCATCTGGCTCTACGGCCAGTCCGCGGGCACCTACGACCACTACTTCACGCTCTTCCTGCCACCCGGGGACGTCCTCTGGTCGTTCGGGAAGGTGATCGTGTTCAGCGTGCTCGTCATCCTGTCCCACTGCTACTACGGCTTCAACGCCAGCGGCGGGCCGGCGGGTGTCGGCGTCGCGGTCGGCCGGGCGGTGCGGACGTCGATCGTGCTGATCTCGGTGCTGGACTTCTTCCTGTCGCTGGCGATCTGGGGCGCGAACACCACGGTGAGGATCTCGGGATGAGGCGCGAGCTCTGGCAGCGGCTCCGGTACCAGGTGCTGGGGCTCGCCTTCCTGCTCGTCGCCGCCCTGTTCATCGCGTTCACGCTCGCCGTCTACCACAAGGCGTTCACCCCGGTGACGCTCGTGAAGCTGGAGACCGACCGCGTCGGCAGCCAGCTGCGCACCGGCGGCGACGTCAAGGTCCGCGGCATGCTCGTCGGCGAGGTCCGCTCGGTGCTGGCGAAGGGCGACCACGCCGAGCTCGAACTCGCGCTGGACCCGGACAAGACCCACGTCATCCCTCGAAACGTCTCCGCGCGCTTGCTGCCGAAGACGCTCTTCGGCGAGCGGTACGTCGCCCTGCAGCTGCCGGAGAACGGAGAACGCCCGATCGAAGCGGGTGACGTCATCCCGCAGGACCGCAGCAGCGCCGCGATCGAGCTGCAGAAGGTCCTCGACGACGTGATGCCGCTGCTGCAGGCCGTCCAGCCCGAGAAGCTGTCGAGCACGCTGACCGCGGTGGCAACCGCGCTCGACGGCCGCGGCAAGCAGCTCGGCGAGACCCTCGCCGGGCTGTCGGACTACCTCGGCAAGCTCAACCCGTCGCTGCCGGACGTCAAGGCCGACATCACCGGCCTGGCGAACGTGGCGAACACCTACGACAAGGCCGCGCCCGACCTGCTGCAGGCCCTGTCCGACCTGACCACGACCAGCCGGACGATCGTCGACCAGCGCGCGCAGCTGAGCGACCTCTTCGCGACCGTCACCGCAGCTTCGGTGGACCTGACGAACTTCCTGCAGGTCAACAAGGACAACCTGATCCGGCTCACCACGGCGGTCCAGCCCACGCTGGACGTCCTCGCGAAGTACGCGCCCGAGTACCCGTGCCTGCTGCGGCAGCTCGCGGAGTCCGTGCCGCGCGCCGAGCTGGCGTTCGGCAAGGGCACCGCGCACCCCGAGGTCAGCCGGGTCACCATCGAGTTCGCGGCCAGCCGCGGCAAGTACCTCCCCGGCGTCGACGAGCCGAAGTACGAGGACAAGCGCGGCCCGCGCTGCTACCCGAGCGTCCCGAAGCCGGGCGTGTGGCCGCAGTACCCGCCGGACGGCGCCATCGAGGACGGCTCCAGCAAGCCCCCGCCGCCGAAATACCCGCCCGAGACGCTGCCGGCCGGCGGCGGCGCCGTCGGCGGCGACGGCACGATCGTCGGGTCGGCCTACGAGAACGACCTGATCGACCTGCTGGCCTCGCCCGCCCTCGGCACCTCGCCGGGGAACGTGCCGGGCTGGGCCGGCCTGCTCGTCGGGCCGCTCTACCGCGGGGCGGAGGTGGAGCTGAAGTGAGGAGTTTCGTCCCGTCGCTGATCAAGCTGGGGATCTTCGCGGTCGTCACCGTGCTGCTCACCGGGATCCTCGCGGCCACCATCGCCAACACGAACTTCGGCGAGACGTCCGGCTACCTGGCGAAGTTCACCGACGCGTCCGGGCTCAAGGAAGGCGACGACGTCCGCATCGCCGGGGTCAAGGTCGGCCAGGTCGACGCGATCGAGGTGGAAGAGGGGGAGCGGACCCTGGCGCGGGTGCGGTTCGACGTCGAGCACGCCTACCGGCTGCCGGAGACGGTGACCGCGACGATCAAGTACCGCAACCTGGTCGGCCAGCGCTACCTCGCGCTCGGCACCGACGTCCCGGGCGACCGCGCGTTGCCCGAAGGCGGCACGATCCCGCCCGAGCGCACGAAACCGGCGTTGAACCTCACCGTGCTGTTCAACGGGTTCAAGCCGCTGTTCAAGGCGCTGAGCCCGAAGGACGTCAACCAGCTCTCGGCCGAGATCATCAGCGTCTTCCAGGGCGAGGGCGGCACGATCACCAGCCTGCTGCAGCACACCGCGTCGCTGACCAGCGCGATCGCGAGCAAGGACCAGGTGATCGGCCAGGTCATCGCCAATCTGAACACCGTGCTCGGCACGGTCAACGCCCACGGCGCCCAGCTCGGTGACCTCGTCGAGCAGACCCAGAAGCTGGTGAGCGGCCTGGCCGAGCAGCGCAAGCCGATCGGCGACGCGGTCAGCGCGCTCGGCGACCTCGCCGTGTCGACCACCGGGCTGCTGGCCGACGCGCGCCCGGCGCTCAAGGACGACGTGGCGCAGCTCGGGGTGCTGTCGCAGAACCTCGGCGACTCGGGCGTGCTGCTCAACCACCTGCTCGAGGTGCTGCCGGGCAACCTGCAGAAGTTCACCCGGACGCTGAGCTACGGCAGCTGGTTCAACTACTACCTGTGCGGGATCACCGGCACCATCGGCATTTCCTCGCTCGACATCACCCTGCCGATCATCCCGATCCCCGGCACGCAGCGCGCGGAGAGGTGTGGTCCGTGAAGCCGCTGAAGGAACGCAACCAGGCGGGAGTGGGCGCGGTCGCGCTCGTGCTGATCGTGCTCGTCACGGCCACGACGTACTTCTCCGACCAGCTCCCGTTCTTCGGCAACGGTACGACGTACTCGGCCTACTTCGGCGAGTCCGCCGGGCTGGCGCCGGACAACGAGGTCGAGGTGGCCGGCGTCAAGGTCGGCACGGTGTCGTCGGTGAAGCTGGCGGGCAAGCAGGTCCTGGTCCGCTTCCGGGTCAAGGGCATCCGGGTCGGCGACGCGACGACGGCGTCCATCGAGATCAAGACGCTGCTGGGGGAGAAGTACCTCGCGCTCGACCCGAAGGGCGACGGCGCGCAGGAGCCGGACTCGACCATCCCGCAGGCCCGCACGCGCACGCCGTTCCAGCTGCAGGACGCCTTCGACCAGCTGTCGACGACGGTCGGCGACATCGACACAAAACAGCTCGCGGACAGCTTCAACGCCCTTTCCGACAGCCTCAAGGACAGCCCGCAGTACCTGAAGGACACGCTGAACGGGCTGTCCTCACTGGCTCGCACGGTCTCCTCCCGCGACGCCGACCTGCACACGCTGCTGGCCAACACCAGGAGCGTGTCGAAGACGCTCTCCGACCGCAACGCCCAGCTCCAGCGCGTGATCAGCGACGGCAACCTGCTGCTCACCGAGCTGCAGAACCGCAAAACCGCGATCAACGCCCTGCTCACCGGCACCCAGCAGCTCTCGCAGCAGCTGACCGGGCTCGTCCGGGACAACCGGGACCAGCTCAAGCCGACGCTGGACAAGCTGAGCAAGGTGACCGACATCCTGCAGCGCAACCAGGGCAACCTCGACAAGAGCCTGCAGCTGATGGCGCCGTTCGCGCGCGTCGGCGCGAACGCCACCGGCAACGGCCGCTGGTTCGAGGGCTACCTGTGCGGGCTGCTGCCGCCGACGATCACCGTGGGCGGCCTGCACATCAACCCCGAAGGCTGCACCCCGCCGATCGCGGCGCCGAACCAGGGGGTGGGCCGCCGATGACCATCCACACCGCCCGCGGCCGCAGCCTGGTGACCTGGCTGGCGTTCGCGTGCGTCCTCGCGCTGATCGTCACCGCGGCCCTGTACCCGGTGTTCCGGTCGTCGAACGGCGTCAAGCTGTCCGCGTACTTCGGCAAGACCGTCGGGCTGTACGCGGGCTCGTCGGTGCGGGTGCTCGGCGTGCCGGTCGGCCAGGTCACCGACGTCACGCCGGAAGGGGACGCGGTCCGGGTGGACATGGAGGTCGACGGTGCCCCGCTGCCGGCCGACGTCGGCGCCGTCGTCGTCGCGCCGAGCCTGGTCAGCGACCGGTACGTCCAGCTGACCCCGGCTTACGACAACGGCCCGGTGCTCGCTTCGGGCACGGTCCTGCCGCGTGAGCGCACGGCCACGCCGGTCGAACTGGACGACCTGTACTCCAGCCTGGACAAGCTTTCGACGGCGCTGGGCCCGAACGGCGCGAACTCCGGCGGCGCGTTGTCCGGCGTCCTCGACACCGCGGCGAACACGTTGAAGGGCAACGGCACTTCGCTGAATTCGACGGTCGGGCAGCTGGCGCAGCTCGCGAAGACCCTCGACGGCTCGAAGGACGACCTGTTCTCGACCGTGCAGAACCTGAACTCGTTCACCGGTGCGCTGGCCCAGAGCGACCAGCAGCTCAACGAGTTCTACGGCCGCGTCGCCGACGTCAGCCGGTTCCTCGCCGCCGACTCGAACGACGTCGGGGCCGCCCTGCAGTCCCTGGGCGGGGCGCTCGGGGACGTCCAGCAGTTCGTCAACGACAACAAGACGGCCCTGGAGTCCAATGTGGACAAGCTGGCGTCGCTGTCGAAGGTGCTGGTCGACCAGCGCGCCGCACTCGCCGAGGTGCTCGACATCGCGCCGACCGGCGCCACGAACTTCATCAACTCCTACGACGCGGCGTCGGGCACCATCGCCGTCCGCGACAACCTCAACGAGCTGACCAACCCGCCGATCCTCACCGTGTGCCGGCTGATCAGCTCGTTCACCCCCAAGGAAGTCCCCGACACCCTCGGGAACATCTGCAAGCAGCTGGCGCCGATCCTGGACGGCGCGCTGAAGCTGCCGACGATCCCGCAGGTGCTCAACTCCCTGCAGAACGGGACGCTCCCGCCGTTGCCGCTCCCGTTGGTCGACGTGATGGAACAGCTGTCCGGCGGTGCGAAGTGAAGGGGCGCAAGCGGATCGCCGGTGCGCTGGCCGGGGTGCTCGTGCTCGCGGGCTGCAGCGACGGCGGGTTCAACGGCCTCTACGGCACGCCGCTGCCGGGCGGTGCCGACGTCGGCGACCACCCGTACCACGTCACGGCGCTGTTCACCGACGTGCTGGACCTGGTGCCGCAGTCGAGCGTCAAGGTCGACGACGTCGCCGTCGGGCGGGTCGACAAGATCACGCTGACCCCGGACACGCGCTCGGCGCTGGTGGCGATGACCGTCAACGGCGACATCGCGCTGCCGGCGAACGCGCGTGCCGAGCTCAAGCAGTCTTCGCTGCTGGGCGAGAAGTTCGTCGAGCTGAGCGTGCCGACGGCCGAACCCGCTTCCGGCCGCCTGGCCGACGGCGGGCAGATCCCGCTCGGGCGGACCAACCGCAACCCCGAGGTCGAGGAGGTGCTCGGCGCGCTCTCGCTGCTGCTCAACGGCGGCGGCGTCGAGCAGATCCAGAAGATCAGCCACGAGCTCAACGACGCCCTGTCGGGCAACGAGCCGGAGATCCGCGCCCTGCTGTCCAGAGTGGACGAACTGGCCACCCAGCTCGACGGCCACAAGACCGAGATCCTGCGTGCGATCGACGGCCTGGCCAAGCTTTCGAAGACGTTGACCGGGCAGACGCAGAACCTGACGAACGCGCTGGACAACCTCGCGCCGGGCCTGAAGGTCGTCACCGACCAGCGTGACCAGCTGGTGGGCATGCTGAACGCGCTGAACACGCTGTCCGGGGTCGCGGTGGACACGGTGACGAAGAGCCGGGACCAGCTCGTGGCGAACCTCCGCGCCCTGCAGCCGACGTTGACGAAGCTCGGCGAGGCGGGCCAGAACCTGCCGAACGCGCTGCAGATCCTGCTCACCTACCCGTTCCCGGACTACGCGGGGAACGTGATCAAGGGCGACTACGCGAACGTCGAGGCGAACGTGAACCTCGACCTGGACGTGCTGATCTCGAACTTCACGAACTCGTCGCAGCCGCCGATCGCGCTGCCGTCCGGAACCGGTGGCCAGCAGACTCCGGTGGCGCCGCCGTTGCCCCTGCCCGACCTGGGGTCGGTGCCCCCGGCGGCAGGCCCGGGCCTGCTGGGCGGGCTGCTCGGCCTGATCGGGGGCGGCCGGTGACCCGCAAGATCCGGATCCAGCTGTTCGCGTTCGTCGTCATCGCCGTGGTGTCGGTGGTGTACGCCGGCGGCCGGTACGCCGGGCTGGACCGGTTGTTCGGCAACCGCGGGTACGTCGTCACCGCGCAGCTGACCGACTCCGGCGGCATCTTCGTCAACTCCGAAGTCGCCTACCGCGGCGTCACGGTCGGCCGGGTGACGTCGATGACGCTCACCGAGCACGGCGTCGACGTCGCCCTCGACATCGACGCGGGCGCGCCGGACATCCCGGCCGACGCGCACGCGCAGGTGGCGAACCGATCGGCGGTGGGGGAGCAGTTCGTGGACCTGCTGCCGTTGCACAACGGCGGCCCGTTCCTGAAGGACGGCTCGGTGATCACGGCGGACAAGACGTCGCTGCCGCCGTCGCCGGACACCGTGCTCACCCACCTCGACGACCTGGTGGCGAGCGTGCACCCGGAGTCGTTGCGGACGGTCGTCGACGAGACGTACAACGCCTTCGCGGGGGCGGGCCCGGAGCTGCAGCAGCTGCTGGACAGCACGGGCTCGCTGACGGCCGTGGCCGCGCAGTACGTGCCGCAGACGCAGGGACTGCTGGCGAACTCGCGGATCGTGCTGGGCACCCAGGAGCGGCAGGCGGCGAACATCACGGACTTCGCTGCCGGTCTTCGCACGATCGCCGGCCAGCTCAAGAAGTCCGATCCGGACCTGCGGCGGGTGATCGCGCAGGCGCCGCAGCTGAGCCGGCAGATCTCCGACGTGCTGGCCGCGTCGGGGACCGACCTGGGCGTGCTGTTCGCCAACCTGCTGACCACCGCGCAGATCACGACGTCCCGGAAAGACTCGATCGAGGAGCTGCTGGTCGCGTACCCGATCATCTCGGCGTTCTCGCCGTCGACGTCCCCGGACGGCACAGGTCATCTGGGCGTGGTGTTCAACTTCTTCGACCCGGCTTCGTGCACGAAGGGGTACGAAGGGACGAAGCAGCGTCCGGCGAACGACGAGTCGGAAGCGCCGGTCAACATGAACGCCTACTGCGCCGAGCCGCCCGGGAGCCCGACCGGGGTGCGCGGGGCGCAGAACGCGCCCTACGCGGGGAAGCCGCCCGCGATCCCGGCGGCGCCTTCGCAGACTGTTTCCGCGCCTTCGCAGGCTCAGTTGCCGGGCATGCTGAGCTTGCTCACGGGGCCGTCGTCGGGCGGGCTCGGCCGGTTGCTGGGCGCGCCGTGAAGCTGCGCCTCCTGGCGGTCTTCGCGTTCTTGTCGGTCCTGGCCGCGGCGTTCGCGGGCTGGTCATGGTGGCGCGCGGCCGCGGACGAGTCGTACGCCCGCGGCCGCGAGCGCGACGCGGTGCTCGCCGCGGCGGGGCCGTACCTGGTCACGCTGAACACGATCGACTACCGCACGGCGGCGGCGGACGTGGACCGCTGGATCGCGGCGACGACGGGGCAGTACCTCAAGGACCTTTCGGGCGACCGTCAGCTGCAGATCGACCGCGCTGCTGCGTCTCGGACGGTGTCCTCGGCCTCCCTGGTCCAGACGGCGGTGACGGAGGTCGATCCGGCCCGCGGGTCGGCACGTCTGCTGGCGGTGCTGGACGTCCGCGTGTCAACGGGCGGCGCGCCCCCTTCGGCCCGCCTCAACCGCCTGACGGTGGACGTGTCCCGCTCCCCGGACGGCTGGAAGATCTCCGGGGTCCAGGCGGCAGGCTCATGACCCGGCTGCTGGTCGTCGTGCTGGCACTGGCCCTGGGCTGCACGGCCTGGTTCGGCATCGAGGCGGCTTCACTGTCCCCTGGGGACAATCAGGCCTTGGTGGATTCTTCGGCCACGGCCGAGGTTTCGTCTTCGGTGAGTGACGCGGTGAAGGCAGTGTTTTCGTACGACTACGCGAACCTGCCCCGCACCGAACGAGCGGCCGCGGAGGTCTTGACGGGCGAGGCGGTGTGGCAGTACCAGACGCAGTTCGCTTCGGCTCGCACGCGGGCGCAGTCGGAGAAACTGACCCGCACGACGACGGTCCGGGCGATCGGGGTCCGCTCGTTGCGGGGGGATTCGGCGGAGTTGCTGCTGTTCTTGGACCAGCAGACGGTGACGCAGGGCGGAGGAGCGCCGACGTCGTCGGTCGCCCAGCTGGCGGTGACGGCGAAGCGGGTGGACGGCCGCTGGAAACTGGCCACGCTGACGGCACTCTGATCGGGAAAAACCGGCAGCGGTGCGATGGGAAGCTGCTGGTCGTCGAGCACCCGCTTCCTGAGGATTCGAACCGACACCGGGAATACGATGCTCGCCGTAACACGGTAGGTGTCCCGAACGACAGTAGTCCTGCTCGCCAATGATCGACGATAAACGGCAGGATTTATCGTGACTGATGTTCTCCGAGATCTTCGCAAGTGGCTTGTTTCTCTCGACGACACGAGTCTGGGTGTTCTGTTAGGCGCCTCCGACGTGTTGAGAGCCGGCGCCCACTTGGCCCGCCGGAAGAACTCCTCTTCTTTTCGGCGCAGAGAGGCATTGGCCACTCGGGCTTGGATACTGAAGGCATCCCCGTCGGTGCTTGCCGCCGTCGCGCGAAGCGTTGTCCCGGTGGCCGCCGACCTTCTGGTGAACTACCTCGGTTTTCCCGAGCAGGAGGTGGCGCAACCCGGAGCGGAAGAATTGCGGAAGATGCTGCTGTCACTGGGTAGGCCTCTCGGCCGGATGGTCTTTTTCGCGTTGCTGATCGGAAAGTTTCCGGCCAGTGGTCTGGCCGTCGAGTTCCGGGATCAGCTCGAAGGCGATTTGGCGGAGCTCGATCGTTCCGACGGGCCGCAGGACTTGACTGAGCTGCGGCAAGGTCGTGAGAGCCGGAAGGGGCAAGCAGTCACCGGCACGGACGACGCACTCATACGGGAAGGTGACCAGGACGTGCGAGACGCAGCGATCCCCACCGAGCTGACGGAAAGCACGGTCACCGAGTCGGAAACCCGGATGTCGAAGTTCCGCGATCGCACCGGCCGCACCGCCGGTGATCTCCGGCTGGCCGCCGACCGGGCGGAGAGCGGACTCCCGCTTGCCCCCGACCTTCGCGCGAAGATCGAGTCCTACACCGAGGAGCGCGCCGCGCTGCTTGAAGCGGTTCGTGAGTTCGCGGCGGCCGCCGAGGACGCCGGCATCGACTACTTCCATGAGGTGACCGGAGCCGCCAGGGCCACGCTGGACGAGCAACGGCTCGCCGGCGAATCGGCGGACAAGGTGGCCCGGCTCGACAGGCAGATCGCCGAACTCGAGAAGATGATGGAGTTGTCCGCCACCGGTACTCGCGCGCGCTTGCTTCGGGTGTTGGAAGAGGTCCGGACCGAACGCGACCAGCTGACCGGGGCCGCGGAGCCCGTCGACACCGAAGATGCGCCGGCGGTGCCAATGCCCGACGAGCCGGACGTACCCGACGCCGTGGACTGGGACGAGCATCCGACAGCCGGGGCAGTGGCGAACACCATCGCCGACGCGGTACCGGGTGCTGGCAATCCCGGAGCGGAAGCCGCCCGGGCGGAAGCCGAGGCGGCGGACTCCGCCCCGAGCTCGATCGAGCCGGAGCCGGAGCCGTCCGACGCCGAAGAGTTCAAGAACGGTTTCCCTTGGGACGAGGGTGAACGGCCCCTGGCCGTCCAGCTGGTTTCGGCGGGCCGGGTGGCCGAGGCCTACTGGGTGACGGCGTTGTCCGCTGAGCCGGAAATCCGGGCAGCCGTGCTTCGGGTCGCCTCGGCCTCCTACACGGTGCACGGCAGCGCGGACGCGAATGCGGTGCTCGCCGCGATCGATCTCGACCCGCGCCCGCTCAGCAAAGATCACGACGCCGCAGTACTGGCGACGACCGCGATGCTGCGGGCCGGGCTCGCCGCCGGGTGGAGCCACCGCCTGCTCGGGCAGTTGGCCGTTGAACAGGGCTTGCCCCCTCGGTGGGCGACCCTCATCCGATCGTGCGTTGCGGCACTGCAAAGCCGCTACCCGTTCGACTCGCGGGCCGGGATTCCGGACGTGGGACAAGACAGCAGTGCGGCACGTTGGGAACTCGGCCGGCGCGCCGCCGCCCTGCTCAAGGAGCTGCCGCGGCACAAGACCAGTTACCAGCGAGCGACCCGGGTACTGCAACGCATGATGGTGCCGGGGCAGCCGCTGGCCAACGGCCTCGACGCGGTGGTCGCCTGGGCGGCGGGGAACGACGACGGCGCACTGGCCTCGGCCTGCGAAGAACTCGCGGCGCCCAGCTCTCCCGACGTGTTGATCGAAAAGGCCGACCAGGAGATGCGTACGCCGAAGCAGTCCAAAGAACCGATCGTCGCCATGGCTCTTCGCGCGCTCGTCCGCGCGGTGAACGACGTGCGGACCGTGGTGCTGGAGGCTGGGGCGCTCGACAGCCGGCTGTCCGCGGCGGGCGCCGACACAGGCCCGGCCGCGGCGGACCTGGCGGACGCGCTGTCGGGGATCACCGACGCCGTGCCTCCCCCGGGAATGGCCGGTGCGGCACTCGTTCTGTTCCGCTCCTGGCTGCAGAACCCCGGTTCGGTTATCACCTCGGCCGAGTTCGCTGGCCCACCTGTTGTCGGCATTCCCGACGGCATCGCCGAGCCCACCGCCGATGTCCTGTTGAGCCTGACGGACCTCCGGTATGACGAAAGCGGGCGTCCGGACCGCACCGACCCACGCACTCCTGCCATCCTCGCCAGAGCGTGCGAGCCCGTGAACGTCGTCGAAGTGGTCCGGAAGTACTGCGAGCGAGGGGATCTCCGGCGTGCCCGGCGGGTGGTCGAACTGACCGATCGAGGGGTGTGGCCGGGAGCGGGCACGATCAGCGGCCTGGACAAAGTCATCGCCGAAGCGGCTGACAAGTGGACCAGCATGCATCGGCGTGAGGTCACCCGGGCACGCGATCTTTTCGCGCGGGTCCGGACGCAGAAGGTGCTCGAGCCGCCCGAAGAGAACGTGGTGGCCCGGCAGCTCGAGGCCATGATGATGCCGCAGGAGCCGCAGTTCGACCTCGCATCGGCCGAGCTGCGTGACTTGGTCGATACGCTGAAGAGACGGCTCCAAGACCGCGTCGACGAGCTTCGTGCCGAACTGGACGCGCTGAAAGCGCCCAAAGCAGACCACGACAGTATCGTTGCCCTCTTGACCGACGGGGACACCGTCACCGCCACGGATTTCCTCTGGTTGCTCAAAACCGGCGCCCGGCTTCCGGAGCCGGAGCGGCCGACCGCCGGTGACCTCGAGACATTCACCGGAATCCTGCAGCGCGGGGCCGGTCGGGGACTGACCACGGTCCGGGCTTGGGCCGACCTGATCGGGGATGGGCGGCCGCTGGCCGAAATCGGGGAGGCCGGTACCAAGGCTTGGGACGGTTTGAGCGACGCCTCACGGCACGCCGGCAACCAGCTCGCTTCGGCGATCAAGAGCATCCTGCGCACGTTGGGGTTGCGTTGTGAAGCCCCGCTCACCGAGATCAAGTACCGCGGAGCCCGGGGATTCCGGCGCTTCACGGTTCGGGGTGTGCCCGGTGACGGCTCCTACGTCTCGGCGCTCGGTTCCGCGGCGGCCGAGTACACGGTCACGGTCGTCATGGAGGAACGCCGGGGAGGCCGATCGGTGCTGGACGTTCTCGGACAGGAAGAAGTCGGCCGAGCCAACATCGTCCTGTACCTGTTCACCATGGATCTGCGGACCCGGCGGAGCCTGGCCGCTCAGGCGACGCGCAGTCGCGCTCAAGCCATCGTCATCGACCCGGCGGTACTGGGCTGGGTGGCCGCCACGGAGCCGGGATCCTGGCGCGCGACCCAGCGTGTCACGTTGCCTTGGACAGCCTTCAACCCCTACCGGCCGTTCGTTGCCGGGTTGGTTCCCCCCGAGGTTTTCGTCGGCCGTGACCGGGAGATCTCCGAGGTGGTCGATTCCGAAGGGGGCCTCTTCCTCTACGGAGGCCGCCAGCTGGGCAAGTCCGCGTTGCTGCGCCGGGTCGAGGCCGCCTACCGCGACGACTTCCGCCTGGCTGTCTACCTCGATCTCAAAGGACGGGGAATCGGTGAAGGCGAACCGGCCGGGCGGATCTGGCGAGAACTGGTCGTCGAGCTGAAGGAGCGCAACGTCCTGGACGCCAAGATCTCGGATGATGCGCCACCCGACGTCGTCGTGACCCAAATCCGCCGGTGGATCGGCGGCCACCCGTCGCGCAAGCTGCTCCTGCTCGCGGACGAAGCGGATGCCTTCCTCACCGCCGACTCCCGTGGCGTGCCGACGGCCGGCGGGGAAGCGCGCTTCCGGCACGTGGTCCGCCTCAAGGAGCTGATGGAGTCCACTCAGCGCCGGTTCAAGGTGGTTTTCGCGGGTCTGCACCAGGTCCGCCGGTTCGGCCACCTGCCGAATGTGCCGCTCACGCACGGTGGTCCGGACATTCTCATCGGCCCGCTCGAGCCCCGGGACGCGAGCCGGTTGGTCACGGAGCCGATGCGTGCACTCGGGTACTCGTTCGAACGGCCTGAGCTGGTGTGGCGGCTGCTGTCGGTGACCAACTACCAGGCGGGGCTCATCCAGATCTTCTGCGAGGAACTGGTGCGCACGATGCACGCCCGCCGCGAACAGGCTCGAGCGTCGTCGATTCCGGTCGAGGTGACCGAGGACGTGGTCGAGGCGGTGGCTTCGGGAAAGCGCGTCCGCAAGCAGATAGAGGAGCGGCTCCGGATCACCATCAACCTGGACGACCGCTACCGCGTCCTCATGCTCGTGATCGCCCTGCTGAGCCTGAAGGACTCCTTCGGCGCCGACTACGGCCCGGAGGAGATCCTCGAGCAGGCGCGGGAACGCTGGCCGGCCGGATTCGGCAAGCTGGACGGCAGGCAGGTCAGCATCAACCTGTCCGAAATGGTCGACCTGGGCCTGCTCATCAAGCTGTCCGAAGATCGCTATGCCGTTCGCAGCCCCAATGTCGTCACCATGCTGGGTACTGCGGCCGACCTGGACCGGGAGCTTAAGGACGCAGACTTCGACCTGCCGTACGAGTACAACCCGATGGAAGCTCGCCGTCTGCTGTTCTCCTCGCACGGACGCGAGCGCCGCAGCCCGCTGACCGATGGTCAGCTGGTGCAGCTGACCGCTACGAACGGCGTCACGGTGGTCACGGGAACCGAGGCGCTCGGAATCGCCCGAGTGCCCGACGCAGTGTCGAGGCACGCCGAACCCCGTGGTAGCAAGGTCGAGGTCCACCACACGGCGGCCGAGGTGGGGAAGGCGATATCCACCGCGGCCCGGCGCACCCGTCCCACAGTGCTGATCGCGGACCTGCTGCAGGCCACCGAAGCCGAAATCGAGATGGTCGCACACAAGCTGGCGAAGGCACCGTTGAGCGCGGTAGTGCTGGTCGCTCCGGCACAGGCCGACTTCGCGGCGGAGCTGCTGCGCTCGCCTTGGGTACGTCCCGATCGCTGGACGGCGGACAGTGTGCGCAGCTGGCCCGAGTGCCCGTTCGACGTCCTCAGTTCGCGTGCTGACCTGATCAGGGCCACGGGCGGCTGGCCCGAGCTCGTGGAGGAGGTCATGGCGATGGTCGTCACGCTCGGCCTCACCAAACAACAGGCGCTCGAGCAGATCCGGCAGTTCTTCGATGATCGCGAGAAGGCGGCCATCCAGCTGGCGGCGGCCGGACTGGACCGCAAGCTGATCGACCTGATCGGGCCGTGGTCGGAGTATTTCGAGCCGGGAGAACCGATTTCGCCGGCCGATGCCGCCGCCGCGCTGGAGCTCGACCTGCCGGACAGCAGTGACTTGCTGAAGAGACTGGCCGACCTCGGTGTCCTGGACGAGACCGGCGAGGGTGTGGTCCTGGACGTAGTGGTGCACCGCTGCCTGCAAGCCGTGCGCGGTGAGTCGTGACCGGCTTCCTTGACAGCGTTTTCGCCAATCTGCCCGGGCCGGGCCGCCACCTTTGGCGGATCACCCAGGACCTGAACGAGGGGTTCAGCTGCGTATGGCTCGTGCCCGACGATCTCGTGCAACGCGGAGACGCGGACATGCTGCTCGACCTGCTCGCGGCCCGTCCCGACAGCATCCGCGTGGCCAAGCCCGAGCGCACCGGCCGCGTCCGGGCGCCGGGGGTGGTGGAACGACCGGAGAGCGGCGATTGCAGGGAGAGCACGCCGTCCTGGGCGCAGGACCGATTCGGTTTCCTCGACGAGGACGCACTGCGGTCCGAGCCGGCCGTCGAGCCGGAGGAGATCCGGACCACCGTGGTCGAGCGGCTCGGGATCGCCCTCGAAGGTCAGTCGGCCGGCGACACTGTGCGTGACCTCGCCTTGGCCGAGTCGTTGCGAGGCCAGGTCATCGTCGTCAGCGGGTGGGACGAGCCGGATCCGACGGACGCGAGCACGTTCCTGATCCAGCTCACCGCGATGCTCAAGGAGCGGGGTGTCCCGCCCGAACTGCGGCCACGGGTCCTGTTCGCGACCCGGGAACGGGACGTATCCGGCCCCTTTCTCGACCGGATCGACCCGGTGACGACCCGGGTGCGGTGGTGGTGGGGCGCGACCGGACGGCTGGACACGGCCGTTGTCGTCGCCGCAGCCCGTGTCCACACGGACGGGCGGACCTCGACCGGCTACGCGGCGCGCGTCCGTGAGTGCACCGTCAACGAAATACTGACCGAAGTCGCGGGGCCGGACCTGTCACTGGCCGCATCACTCGCGGCTTCTTGGGACGGTGAGGTCGCGAATCTCGCACCGTTGCTCCAGAAGCTGGCGTACGACTTCGCCCGACAGCCCGAGGGCGTCGATCTCCGCCACTGGCAGGCGGCGGGTGCTCACCGGCCTCCGCTGAAGCTGCGTGAATTGTGGCGGCTCGGGGTGGCCGATGTCTGGGACGGCCACGTGCGCATCAGCCCGGCGGTGGCCGACACGGCGTCCGTGGCCGCCGAGTTGGACACCTTGGTGTGGCGTGGGCAGAACCGGGCACTCATGCCGATCATCGACGAACAACGAGCCAGGCTCGAGGTGATCGTCCGGAGCCGAGCTTCCTCCGCGTCACTTCTGCGGCTCACGACCGAAACACGAGCTAAGCGAAGGTACGCAGCCGATCCCGGCCGTGCGCAGGATCCGCTGGAGCTGGGGGCCATTTACTGGCTCGACAACACGGGCGGCGTCACGCTCGACCGGGATGACCGTGTCCTTCTCCAGCACCTGCGGAAGACCCGCAACCGGCTGGCCCACCTGCAACCGCTGACCGATGACGCGTTCACCGACCTCCTGGCGGCCCTGCCGGGGTGACTGCCGGCTTCGGCCCTGCTAACCGTCCCACACAGCTGCGCCCTGGCGGACAACCTCCACATCGGACCGTGACTCCACCGGCCACAGCTCCACCACGTACCGGTAGTGCTCCCCGAACTCGTGCTCGTTCCACGTCACCGCGGGCGGACCGGCCGGCACGTACGAAACCCGGGCCCGGTACAACCCCGGGAGCACCGAAAAGTACTTCTCCTGCGACGGGTAGTCCGCCGGCCCGGAAATCACCAACCGCCCGCTCGGAACCGGAAGATCCGCTTCCACCACGTGCTCGGCATCGGCCGCGACAGCGGGCGGGGATGGCAGCAGCGTCACCGACGACTCGACGACGTCCGACCGGGCCGTCGCGATCGCGATACCGCCCGGTTCTGCCCCGATCCGGTGAAGCTCGACCGCGGAAGCAGTCCACCCGCTGCCCGTCAACCGGGTGGAAGAATCCCGGACGGTGAACTGGCGCTGGTCGGCGTGGACGACGAGATGCACACCGAGCACCCTAGCCAGGACCCGCCCCGAAATGGTATCGACGGCGGGTTTAGCGTTGAGGCCATGACCACTGCTTCCGTCGACGTCGACACGGCCCGCAGCGACTACGCGGCCCTGGTCGGCCGAGGCCTCTCCCTGGACATCACCCGCGGCAAGCCGTCCCCCGAACAGCTCGACCTTTCGAACGCGCTGCTCTCCCTCCCGGGCGACGGCACCTTCAAGGCCGAGGACGGCACCGACGTCCGCAACTACGGCGGCCTCAACGGCCTGCCCGAGCTGCGCCGCATCTTCGCCCCCGCGCTGCAGGTGCCCGCCGGGCAGCTGCTCGCCGCCGGGAACTCGAGCCTCGAGCTGATGCACGACGCCGTCGTCCAGGCACTGCTGAGCAAGCTGCCCGGTGCCGAGCGCCGCTGGGCCGACGAGCCGCAGGTGAAGTTCCTCGCCCCCGTCCCGGGCTACGACCGCCACTTCGCGCTCACCGAGCGCTTCGGCATCGAGCTCGTCGGAGTCGCGATGACCGACGAGGGCCCGGACATGGACGTCGTCGAGACGCTGGTCGCCGAAGACCCGGCCGTCAAGGGCATCTGGTGCGTCCCCAAGTACAGCAACCCCACCGGCGTCACCTTCAGTGACGACGTCGTCAAGCGGCTCGCGACCATGCGCACCGCGGCGCCCGACTTCCGGATCTTCTGGGACAACGCCTACGCCGTGCACCACCTCACCGACGCCGAGCCGGAACTGGCCGACGTCCTCGCCCTGGCCGCCGAGGCGGGCAACGCCGACCGCGTCTTCGTCTTCGGCTCCACCTCGAAGATCACCCTCGCCGGCGCCGGCGTCGGGTTCTTCGGTGCGTCCGAGGCCAACCTCGCCTGGTGGACCGGCAACATCGGCAAGCGCACCATCGGCCCGGACAAGGTCAACCAGCTGCGCCACGCGCACTTCCTGAAGGACGAAGACGGCGTGCGCGCCCACATGCGCAAGCACGCCGAGATCATCGGCCCGAAGTTCGCGGCCGTCGACCGCATCCTCTCCGAGGAGCTGGCCGACCTGGCGTCCTGGACCAAGCCGACCGGCGGGTACTTCATCACGCTGACCGTCCCGCAGGGCACCGCGAAGGAGGTCGTGCGGCTGGCGAAGGAGGCCGGGGTCGCGCTGACCCCCGCCGGCGCGACCCACCCGCACGGGAACGACCCGGAGGACGCCGTCATCCGGATCGCGCCGACCTTCCCGAAGCTGGAAGAGGTCGAGGAGGCCGTCCGCGCGCTCGCCGTGTGCGTCCGGCTCGCCGTCGCGCAGCGCGACTGACCTGGGAAAACGCAAGTCGATCAAAATTTTTCCCGTTTTGACCGAGCCGGGGGACGCCCAGGTACGTATGACCGGTGGGTGAGGTGGACGAACTCGTCACGAGAGGACGTCCCCCGGTGTTCGGAAAACGCTACACGGAGCAGCTGATCGAGCGCAGCGCGGAGAACGCGACCGACCGCCGCCGCTTCCTCAAGGCTGCGGGAGCGGCGGGGCTCGGCGTCGCGGGTGCCGGTGCGCTCGGCACGGCGCTGTCGCTGGGCCTCGGCTCGGCCGGTGCCACTTCGCAGTACGGAGCGCAGGGAGGTGACAAGGGGAAGGAGGCGGCGAGCGACGCCGCGGTGCTGAACTTCGCACTGAACCTCGAATACCTCGAGGCGAACCTCTACTCCTTCGCCGCCTACGGCTACGGCCTGAACGAGAAGTACGTCAACGGCGTCGGCAACCTGGGCAAGGTCTCGGGTGGCCACGGCGTGAAGTTCAAGAGCGAGCACACGAAGCAGATCGTCCAGGAGATCGCCGGCGACGAGGTCGCCCACGTGAACTTCCTGCGCAAGGCCCTCGACAAGGCCGCCGTCGCGCAGCCGGAGATCGACTTCCAGAACAGCTTCACCGCCGCCATGCAGGCCGCGGGCGTGATCAAGCAGGGCCAGACGTTCGACCCGTTCGCCAGCGAGAACAACTTCCTGCTCGCCGCCTACCTGTTCGAGGACGTCGGCGTGTCCGCCTACAAGGGCGCGGCCCCGCTGGTGAACAACAAGACGTTCCTCGACGCGGCCGCGGGCATCCTGGCCGTCGAGGCCTACCACGCCGGGATCGTCCGGTCCGCCCTCTTCGAGCGCGGCCTCGGCGACATCACCAACAAGATCTCCGACGCCCGCGACAGCCTCGACGGCAAGGCCGACGACGACGAAGGCGTCCTCAAGGACGGCAAGGCGAACCTCGTCCCCGCCGACGCCAACGGCATCGCGTTCGGGCGGTCCGCGGACCGGGTGCTCAACATCGCCTACCTCAACCCGGACAAGGTGTCTTCGGGTGGCTTCTACCCGCGCGGCCTGAACGGCGAAATCGCCACCAGTGGTGCGAAGGAGAAGTAGGCACCGCGTGCCGCCGTCACGGTAACGTCTACGACGGCGGCACGCGGAGTCGAGGGGGCGAAGTGCGGGTACTGGTCGCGGGTGGCGGCATCTCGGGCACGGTGACGGCGATGGCGCTCAAGCTCGCCGGGCACGAACCGGTGGTCTACGAGGCCTACCCCGCGGGCGGGGACGACATCGGCGCGTTCCTCACCCTCATGCACAACGGCATGGACGCCCTGCGCGCGATCGGCGCCGACCGGCCGGTGATCGACAGCTCGTTCGCCGCGTACGGCGTCGAGCTGGTCGCCCCGACGGGGGAGACCGTCGGGCGGACCGGGTTCGACACCGAAAGCCTCGACGGGCCCCGCACCCTGACCCGCGCCACGCTCTACCGCGTGCTCCAGGACGAGGCCGCGCACCGCGGCGTCCCCCTGGAACGCGGCAAGCGGCTGGTGGGCGCGAAGGCGGGCGAGGGCGGGATCACGGCCGAGTTCGCCGACGGCACCACCGCGACCGGCGACGTCCTGGTGGGCGCGGACGGCCTGCGTTCGGTGGTCCGGCGGCTGATCGACCCGGCAGCGGACGAACCCCGCTACACGGGGCTGACCGTCGTGTACGGCTACACGCGGGCGGAGGGACTGCCGCCGGCGCCCGGGATCTACCGGATGGTCCGCGGCAGCCGCGCGGCGTTCGGGTTCACCACGGCCCCGGACGGCGCCACGTTCTGGTTCGCCCGCATCCCGGACCCCGAGCGGCCCCGCGAGGAGATCGCGGCGGTCACCCCGGCGGGCTGGCGCGACTTCGCCCACGCGGCCTTCGACGGCGATCCGTTGCCCTGCGCGGACATCATCGCCGCCACGGGCGACGAAGTCTTCGGCGGCCACTCCTACGACGTCCCGGAAACCCGGGTCTGGTCGACCCCCGAGATGGTCCTGACCGGGGACGCCGCCCACGCCGCGTCCCCGGCGGCGGGCCAAGGCGCGTCGATGGCGCTGGAGGACAGCGTGGTGCTGGCCCAGTGCCTGCGCGACCTCCCGGACCCGCCGTCGGCCTTCGCGGCGTACGAGGGACTGCGGCGCGAGCGGGTCGAGAAGCTGGTGAAGGCGAGCGCGGGCGGCGACGTCGGCGAGGAACGCGGCTGGGTCTACGCGCACCACATCGACTGGGACGCGAAGATCACCGCGTAGCGCCGCACGAATCGCGCACGACCAGTTTCGTGGGCAGCAGCACCGGTTCCGGTGCCGTCGACGTCTCGAGCATCGCCAGCAGCGCCCCCGCCGCCGCCGTGCCGAAGCCCGGCTTGTCCTGGGCCACCGTCGTCAGCGCCGGGTCCACCAGTGACGCCACCTCGATGTCGTCGAAGCCCACCACCGCCAGGTCCGACGGCACGCGCAGCCCGGCCGCGCGGGCCGCCAGCATGGCGCCGACCGCCATCTCGTCGCTGGCCGCGAACACCGCCGTCGGCGGGTCCTTGCGGGCCAGCAGCCGGCGCATGCCGACGAAACCGCTCTCACGGTAGAAGTCGCCACCGATCACCAGGTCCTCCGACACCGGCAGGCCGGCTTCGGCCAGGCCGCGGCGGTAGCCCTCGGTGCGGGCCGCCGCCGGGGCGTTGCCACGGGGGCCGGTGATCGTCGCGATCCGGCGGTGGCCCAGCGCCGCCAGGTGGCGGACCGCTTCCGCCGCGCCGCCCGCGTTGTCCGACGTCACGTGCGTCGCCCGCGGGCCCGACAGGGCGACGTCCAGGGCGACGCACGGCAACCCGGACTGGGCGAACGCGGTGAACGCGTCGGCGTCCGTCCCGCTGTCGATCAGCACCAGCCCGGCCAGGTGGTGGCGCCGGGTCATGCTGACGTACCCGATCGGGTCGGCCAGTGACACGCCCGGGTGGCGGTCGCGGGCGTCGTCGCTCGTCGCGAGCAGCAGCAGGTGGTAGCCGTGTGAGCTCAGCGCGGATTTGAGGCCCAGCAACAGGTCCTGCAGGAACGGGTGCCGCCAGCCGGGCCGCCGGTGGTCGGTGTCCCAGACCAGCCCGACCATCGCCGACTGCTGCCGCGACAACGCGCGGGCCGACTCGTTCGGCGAAAAATCGAGGTCGCGCGCGACGCGTTCGACGCGTTCGCGCGTCGCCGCGCTGACCGTGGCGGGCCGGTTGAACACCCGTGACACGGTGGCGACGGAAACCCCGCAGAGCTGCGCGACCTCGCGGGCGGTGACCATGGCGACCTCCGGTTCTTGTAACCGGTTACATCTGTAGCACACGATCTCTGACTGCGTAAACGTCGGACTGCTTTATCATTTCGTTACTTGACGGCACCCTGCTGGGAGCGCTCTCATGGGACCCGCGTTTTCCGACCGGCCCGCAGAACAACGGAGATCTCATGCGCCCGAAAACGAGAAACCGCCGGATCCGCCTGATCGCCGGGGTGAGTGCCACCCTGGTCGCGCTCACCGCGCTGAGCGCCTGCGGGGACAGCGGCGCCGCCGGCGGCAAGGTCAAGCTGAGCCTCGGCCTGTTCGGCAACTTCGGCTACACCGACCTGATCAAGGAGTACCAGGCGGCGCACCCGGACATCGAGATCACCGAGCGGACCGCTTCCTACTCCGACCACCACAAGAACCTCGCCGCGCACCTGGCCACCGGCGCCGGCGCCGCGGACATCGAGGCCATCGACACCGGCTACGTCGCCCAGTTCAAGGCGACGCCGGACAAGTTCGTCGACCTCAACACCGTCGGCGGCGACCAGCTCAAGGACCGCTGGCTCGGCTGGAAGTGGGCCGCGTCGGTGGGCAAGGGCGGACAGCAGATCGGCTACGGCACCGACGTCGGCGGCCTGGCCATCTGCTACCGGCGCGACATGTTCAAGACCGCCGGGCTGCCGGAGGACCGCGACGCCGTCTCCGCGCTCTGGCCCACCTGGCAGGCGTTCTTCGAGACGGGCAAGCGCTTCCAGGCCCAGGCGCCCCAGGGCGTCAAGTTCATGGACGGCGGCCCGACCGTGCTCAACGCGATCGTCGGCCAGGCCCCGCAGGGCTACTACGACCAGAACGACCAGATCATCGTGGGCAGCAACCCGGCGCTGCGCCAGGGCTGGGACCTCGTGGTCGACGCGGTCAAGGCGAACCTGAGCGCCGGCCTGCTCTACAGCACGCCGCAGTGGAACACCGGGTTCACCCAGGGCCAGTTCGCGACCGTGACCTGCCCGGCGTGGATGATGACCAAGATCAAGGACCAGGCCCCGGACACCGCGGGCAAGTGGGACGTCGCGGCCGTGCCCGGTGGCGGCGGCAACTGGGGCGGCTCGTACCTGACCGTGCCCAAGCAGGGCAAGCACACCAAGGAAGCCGCCGAGCTCGCCGCGTGGCTCACCGCGCCGGAACAGCAGGCGAAGGTGTTCACCAGCAAGGGGCTGCTGCCTTCGGTGCCGTCGCTCTACGACGACGCGAAGATCACCGGCTACACGAACCCGTTCTTCAACAACGCTCCGGTCGGCAAGGTCTTCACCGACGCGGCGAAGAAGCTGAACCCGCAGTACCAGGGCCCCAAGGCCGGCGACGTGCAGACCGAGTTCGGCAACGCGATGCAGCGCGTCGAGCAGGGCAAGCAGGACGGCGCGGCGGCGTGGGAGCAGCTGGTCGGTGACGTCGCGAAGATCAAGTAATGGCGCTCACCTTCGCCGAGCGGCGGCAGAAGTGGGACGTCAAGCTGTCGCCGTTCGGCTTCATCAGCCCGTACTTCCTGATCTTCGGCGTCTTCGGGTTGTTCCCGCTGCTGTACACGGCGTTCGTGTCGCTGCAGAAGCGGAACCTCATCGACGCCGAAGGCGCGCAGTTCATCGGCTTCGGCAACTACGAGCAGCTGCTGTTCCACGACCCGTACTTCTGGAACGCGATGGGGAACACGGTCAGCCTGTGGCTGCTGACCACGATCCCGCAGATCCTGTTCGCGCTCGGCATCGCGCACCTGCTCAACCGGCGGCTGCGCGGGCGGATGTTCTTCCGGATGGGGATGATCCTGCCGAACATCACCTCGGTGGCCGCGGTGACGATCATCTTCGCCCAGTTGTTCGGCCGGGACTTCGGCCTGGTCAACTGGGTGCTGAGCTGGTTCGGCGCCGGGCAGGTCGACTGGCAGGCCGGCACGGCCAGCTCGCACACCGCCATCGCGGCGATGGTGGTGTGGCGCTGGACCGGTTACCACGCGCTGATCTTCCTGGCGTCGATGCAGGCGATCCCGTCGAGCATGTACGAGGCCGCCACCCTCGACGGCGCCAAGGGGTGGCAGCAGTTCTGGCGGATCACCGTGCCGCTGCTGCGGCCGCAGATCATCTTCTCCACGGTGATCGCGACGACCGGGAACATGCGGCTGCTGGCCGAGCCGCTGCTGTTCAACCCGGGCACGGCGGCCGCCACCGGCGGCTCGGACCGGCAGTTCCAGACCGCCGCGCTCTACCTCTACGAACAGGGTTTCACCAAGTACGACTTCGGCTACAGCTCGGCGATCGCGCTGGTGCTGGCCGTGGCCACGATGCTCGTCGCGGGCCTGTCGTACCTGGTGACCCGGCGCATCCAAACGGACTGAGGAGCGGACATGACCACCGTGCTGACCCCGGCCGCGCCCGCGCCGCCGGCGGCACCCGGGCGGGCCCGGCGCATCGCGCGCCGGGTCGCGAGCCCGTGGACCTACGCCGCGCTGATCGCGATCCTGGCCGGCTCGGCGTTCCCGGTGTACTGGTCGTTCGTCGTCTCCTCGCAGACGACGGAGGCGGTCGGGAAGGTGCCGCCGGTGCTCGTCCCCGGCGGGCACCTGTTCGAGAACATCGCCCGCGTCTTCGACGAGACGGACTTCGCGCTGGCGCTCGGCAACTCGCTGATCGTCGCGGGCACGATCACCGTCTCGGTGGTGCTGTTCTCGACGCTGGCCGGGTTCGCCTTCGCCAAGATGCGCTTCCGCGGGCGGACGGCGCTGCTGCTGCTCGTGGTCGCCACCCAGGCGATCCCGACCGAGCTGGGCGTCGTCCCGCTGTACATGATGATGGCCGACTTCGGGTGGGCCGGGCAGCTGCAGGCGGTGATCGTGCCCGGCCTGGTCACCGCGTTCGGCGTGTTCTTCATGCGCCAGTACTTCGAGCGGGCGCTGCCGCTGGAGCTGCTGGAGGCGGGCCGGATGGACGGCTGCGGCTCGCTGCGGCTGTTCTGGCACGTGGCCCTGCCCGCCGCCCGCCCGGCCGCGGCGGTGCTCGGGCTGTTCACCTTCATGCAGGCCTGGAACGACTTCTTCTGGCCGCTGGTGGTGCTGGTGCCGGAGAACCCGACCGTCCAAACCGCACTGTCCACACTGGCCAGTGGGTACACCACCGACTACACGCTCGTGCTCACCGCCGCCACCATCGGCACCGTCCCCGTCCTGATCGTGTTCCTGCTGTTCGGCCGCCAGATCGTCGGCGGCATCATGCAGGGCGCGCTCAAGGGCTGACCCTCCCGGAGCTCACTGTGACCACCAGTTTCCCGCCCGGCTTCCGCTGGGGCGTCGCGACCTCGGCGTTCCAGATCGAAGGCGCCACCACCGCGGACGGCCGCGGACCGTCCATCTGGGACACCTTCGCCGCGGTGCCGGGCGCGGTGGCGGGCGGCGACACCGGTGAACCGGCGGCCGACCACTACCACCGCTGGCCGGACGACCTGGACCTGCTCGCCGGGCTGGGCGTCGACGCCTACCGGTTTTCGGTGTCCTGGCCCCGGATCCAGCCGGACGGGCGCAGTGTGGAGCGCCGCGGCCTCGACTTCTACCGGCGGCTGGTGGAGGGCCTGCGGGAGCGGGGGATCGAGCCGTTCCTGACGCTCTACCACTGGGACCTGCCCCAGGCACTGGAGGACGAGGGCGGCTGGCGGTCCCGCGACACGGCGTCGCGGTTCGCCGACTACGCGGCCCTGGTCCACGCGGAGCTGGGCGACCTGGTCGAGCACTGGACGACCCTGAACGAGCCGTACCCGTGCGCGGTCGCCGGGTACGGCGAAGGCCGCCACGCGCCCGGGGCACGGGAGGGCGACGGCGCGCTGGCGGCCGCCCACCACCTGCTGCTCGGCCACGGCCTGGCGGTGCGCGCGATGCGCGCGCTGGCGTTGCCGCACCACCAGTTCGGCATCGTGCTCAACCAGTCGCCGTCGGTCCCGGTGTCGGATTCGGCAGCGGACGCGGCGGCGGCCGCCCGCCAGGACACGTTGCTGCGCCGCCAGTTCACCGACCCGCTGTTCGGCGGCCGCTACGCCCCGGGCCTGCCGGCGATGTTCGACGGCGTCTCGGACTTCGCCTTCCGCCACGACGAGGACCTGTCGATCATCGGCGAGCCGCTCGACTACCTGGGCGTCAACTACTACTACCGCCTGCACGTGGCGGACGCCCCGCACCGCGAGCCGGACCCGGCCCTGCGGACGGTGACCGACATCGGGGTGGACACGACCCGCCTGCCGGACGTCCCGCGGACGGGCATGGGCTGGCCGGTGGAGCCGGAGGGCCTGACGGAAGCGTTGGTGGGCCTGCACAACCGCTACCCGGGGCTACCGCCGGTGTACATCACGGAGAACGGCTGCGTGTACGCGGACCGGAGCGATTTCGCGGACTACGAGCGCATCAACTTCCTGGGCGACCACATCGAAGCGGCCGGCGCAGCGGCGGCGGCGGGAGTGGACCTGCGGGGGTACTTCTGCTGGTCGCTGCTGGACAACTTCGAGTGGGCGCACGGGTACAAGCACCGGTTCGGGTTGGTCCACGTGGACTACGCGACCCAGAAGCGCACGCCGAGGGCGAGTTACCGCTGGTACCGCGACTTCATCACGGCCCAGCGCACTCCGTGAATCAGGATTCCGGGGAGTGTCCGCTATTCAGGGGACGACCCCGTGCATCCCGCTCCCGGCGCGACACGTCCCGGGTGAATCCCGAGACTCCCAGAATCAGTACGGGTGCTGCCAAGAACCACCACCAAGGACTGGCGGTGACTGCGGTGTAGACCAGCCAGCAACCGCCCACGATGAAGAGCAGCCCGAGGCCGATCCCTGTCGGCTCGCGCCGTTTGGTCTGTTCGTCGCTGACGAACGACGCGAGTCTGGTCTCGACGTGGCTCGTGACCGTACTCCGAGCTTCGCTGTCATCCGGTAGCAAGTTCGCGATGTCCATCAAGGACTTCAGCTCGCTCAGGCGGGCCGGCCGCGCCCGGTACATCTCCCATATCTTGAGGCCGGCGGCGACAGCGCCGAGTGCTGCGATCAGAACCTTGGACCAAGTATCCCAATCCATGGTGACATTGTGTCAGAGGAATCTGATCTTCAGATCTTCGTGCTGTGAAGGCCGCCTCGAGAAAGTTCCTCAAGGCGGCCGTCATGAACTCGGGCTACTTCTTGTAGAGGCCTTCGATGTCGTTCGCGTAGTTCTTCGAGACCACGTTCCGCTTCAGCTTCAGGCTCGGCGTGATCTCCCCACCGGCTTCGGTGAAGTCGTTGGCCAGCACGGTGAACTTCTTGATCGCCTCGGCCTTGGACACCGACTTGTTCGCCTCGTCCACCGCGGCCTGGATCTCCGCGAGGAGGTCCGGGTCCGCGGCCAGCTCCGCCACCGTCGCCGAAGACGGCTTGCCGTGCTGGGACTTCCACGACGGGAAGTACTCCTCGTCCACCGTCACCAAAGCCGCGATGAACGGGCGCTGGTCGCCCACCACCATCGCCTGGCTGACCAGCGGGGACGCCTTGATCGTGTCCTCGAGACCGGACGGGGCGACGTTCTTGCCGCCCGCGGTCACGATGATCTCTTTCTTGCGGCCGGTGATCTTCAGGAACCCGTCCGCGTCCAGCTCGCCCAGGTCGCCGGTGTGGAACCAGCCGTCCGTCAGCGCCTCGGAAGTCGCCTGCGGGTTGTTGTAGTACGCCCGGAACACGACGTCGCCCTTGAGCAGCACCTCGCCGTCGTCGGCGATGCGGACCGACGTGCCGTTGACCGGCTTGCCGACCGTGCCCACGCGGAACGCCGTCTGGGTGTTGACGTTCGCCGCCGCGGACGTCTCGGTCAGGCCGTAGCCCTCGAACACCGGGACGCCGATGCCGCGGAAGAAGTGGGCCAGCCGCGCGCCCAACGGCGCACCACCGGACACCGCGGCGACGCAGCGGCCACCGAGGGCCGCGCGCAGCTTGCCGTAGACCAGCTTGTCGAACGCCAGGTGCTTGAGCTTCAGGCCGAGCCCGGCGCCGCCGGTGTCCTGCGCCTGGCTGTACTCGACGGCCACCGCCTCGGCGGCGTCGAAGATCTTGCCCTTGCCGTCGGCGTGGGCCTTCTGCTTCGCCGAGTTGTAGACCTTCTCGAACACGCGCGGCACGGCGACGACGAACGTCGGCCGGAACGTGCCCAGGTCGGCGACCAGGTTCTTGACGTCCGGGGTGTGCCCGAGGGTGACGCGGGCGGTCAGCGCGGTGACGGCGATCGCGCGCGCCAGCACGTGGGCCAGCGGCAGGAAGCACAGCAGCGAGTTGCCCTGCTCCATCAGCTGCGGGAACGCCTCGATGTCGGCGCGGATCTCGGCCAGCAGGTTGCGGTGGGTCAGCTCGACGCCCTTGGGGCGGCCGGTGGTGCCCGAGGTGTAGACGATGGTGGCGAGCTCGTCCGCGGTCACCTCGCGGCGGCGGTCGTGCAGCTCGTCGTCCGACAGCGACGCACCCAGCGCCGACAGCTCCTCGACGGCGGGGGAGTCGCCTTCGATCTGCCAGGTGTTGGCCAGCTCGGTCAGCCGGTCGCGGACCTCGTCGAGCGCCGCGGCGTGGGCGTTCGTCTCGACGAACACGCCCTTCGCGGCCGAGTCGGAGAGGATCCAGTGCACCTGTTCGGGTGAGGACGTGTCATAGATCGGGACGGTCACCGCACCGGCCGCCCAGATCGCGAAGTCGATCAGCGTCCACTCGTAGCGCGTCTTCGACATGAGCGCGACGCGGTCGCCGCGGCCGATCCCGGCCTTGGCCAGGCCCTTGGCCACGGCCAGCACCTCGGCCGCGAACTCCTTGGCGGTCACGTCCAGCCAGCTGCCCTCGACCTGGCGGCGGAAGCTCACCACGTCGGAGAACCGCTCGGCGTTCGCCCAGACGACGTCGGACATGTTCTCGTCGTCGGCCACCGGCTTGCCGGCGGGAGCGCTGTATTCGCGCACGTGGACCTCCGTGTTCAAACGCGTGCGGCAGGTGACACCGCTGTTACCCGCCAGTCAACTTAGCGTGGTGAGCACCTTAAGACCATGCTGATCGGCGCCGCGAGGCGAGGCCGTGACATTCTTCGCACCGTGAACGCGCCACCCTCCCTCGACATCGTCGACGAGACGTTCCTCGCCGTTCCGCCCGCCACCGTGGCCGCTGTCTTCGCCGAACCGGCCTCCTGGCGGCGCTACTGGCCCGACCTGGTCCTCGAGGTCTACACCGACCGGGGGGACAAGGGCCTGCGCTGGACCGTGCGGGGCGCGCTCGTCGGTACGATGGAGGTCTGGCTCGAGCCGGTACTCGACGGCACCCTGCTGCACTACTTCCTGCGGGCGACCCCCGCCGACGCGGCCGGGGCGCCCCGTGAACTGGCGCCGCGCGACCTGCGCCGGGAGTTCGACCGGCGGGCCCGCGCGGCCAAGGCGATCGCGCTCGGGCTCAAGGAGATCCTGGAGGACGGGCGCGAGCCCGGCGTCCCTCCGCGCGGCGAGGAGTAGGGGGAGCACGGGTGCGGGTACACGTCGTCTCGGACGTGCACGGCAATGCCGATGCGCTCAAGCGCGCCGGGGACGGGGCGGACGCACTGGTCGTGCTCGGCGACCTGATCGACTTCGTCGACTACCACGACCACGAGAAGGGCATCATGGGTGCCCTGTTCGGCGCGGAGAAGGTGGCCGGGTTCGCCCGGCTGCGCCGCGAGGGCACCCGTGACGAAACCGTTGCCTATTCGCGGGAGCTCTGGGCGAGCCTCGAAGACCCGGGTGCCGCGGTCGACGAGGCCATCCGCGCCCAGTACGCGACCCTCTTCGCGGCGATGACCGCACCGACCTACGCCACGCCCGGCAACGTGGACACCCCGGCGCTCTGGCCGGAGTTCGCCGGCGAAGGCGTGCGGGTGCTCGACGGCGAAGTGGCCGAGATCGGCGGCCTGCGGTTCGGCTTCGTCGGTGGCGCGCTGCTGCCCGACGGCGTCGTCCCGCGGCCGCGCAAGGGCGCGGCCTGGCGCCCCTACCTGCGGGTTCGCGAGGACTACGACGCGAGCGTCGCCGCGTTGACCGACGTGGACGTCCTCTGCACGCACGGCCCGCCCGCCCTGCCGGAGCTGACCTACGACGTCGTCGCGCGCCGCAGCGAGATCGGCTCGACGGCGCTGCTGGAGCTGATCCGGGCGCAGCGGCCGCGCTGGTCGGTGTTCGGGCACGTGCACCAGCCCCTGTCCGCGCGCGCCCGCGTCGGCCTGACCGAATGCCGTAACGTGGGTCACTTCAAGGAGACCGGGCAGCCCTACGTGCTGCGCTGGTGACCAACCGCGGCGGCTACGCTTCGACCCATGGCCGAGCAGTCCACACAGTCCATCGAGGTCGACGCCGAGCCCAGCCGGGTGATGGCCGTGATCGCCGACTTCCCCGCGTACCCGGAATGGGCCAAGGCCGTCCGGGAGACCGAGGTCCTCGACACCGACGACCAGGGGCGGGCCAAGCAGGTCAAGCTCACCCTCGACGCGGGCCCGATCAAGGACGTCTACACCCTCGAGTACGACTGGGACGCGGACGGCCTCGGCGTCAGCTGGCACCTGGTCAAGGGCCAGATGCAGAAGGCGCAGAACGGCCGCTACGCGCTGGCCGACCTCGGCGGCCGCACCCGCGTCACCTACACGCTCTCGGTCGAGCTGGCGCTGCCGATGATCGGCCTGCTGCGCCGCAAGGCCGAGAAGATGGTCATGGACACCGCGCTGAAGGAGCTCAAGAAGCGGGCCGAGGGCTAGCCCGTGCGGATCCTGCTGTGCACCGGCAAGGGGGGTGTCGGGAAGACCACGCTGGCCGCGGCCACCGGCGCCGCCCTCGCCGCCCGCGGCAGGAAGACCCTCGTCGTGTCCACGGACCCGGCGCACTCCCTCGGCGACGCCTTCGCGCGGCCGCTCGGCACCGAACCGTCCGAAGTGGACGCCCTGCTGTCCGGCGTGCAGGTCGACTCGCGCACCCTGGTGGACGCCACCTGGGAAGGACTGCGCGGTGAGCTGCGGTCGGTCCTGGCCGGAGCCGGCTTGGACACGCTGGACGCCGAAGAACTCACCGTGCTGCCCGGCGTCGACGAGCTGCTCGCCCTCACCGAGGTCCGCCGGCTGGCCGAGGACGGGCCGTGGGAGGCCGTTGTCGTCGACTGCGGCCCGACGGCCGAGACGCTGCGGCTGCTCGCCCTGCCCGAAGCCGTCTCCGGCTACTTGACCCGCGTCTTCGGGCGCCGGGTCACCGACCCCGTGCGCCGTCTCGGCGCCCACCTCGACGGGCTGCGCGCCCTGCTCACCGACCCGGCGGTGACGACGGTCCGGCTGGTGCTGACACCGGAGCGGGTGGTCGTCGCCGAGGCGCGGCGCACGCTCAGTTCCCTGGCTCTGCGCGGCATCGCCGTCGACGGCGTGATCGCCAACCGGCTGATGCCCGCGCCCGGCATCTGGCGCGGCGGTGCCGCGTCGTGGCTGCGCACCCGCCGGACCCAGCAGGACGCCGTGCTCGCCGAGCTCGCCGCGGCCGGGATCGCGCCGGTCGCCCGCGTGGAGCACCGCGCCGTCGAGCCGGTCGGGCTGCCCGCGCTGCTGGAGATCGCCGAGGAGCTCTACCGCGGCGAAGACCCCCTCGCGGGCTACGGCTCGCCTGTCACCCCGCTGCTGCGCGTGCGGCCCGCCGCCGGCGGGTACACCCTGCGCGTCGCGATCCCGCTCGGGCGGGACGCCGAGGTCGACCTCGCCCGCGTCGACGACGACCTGGCGATCACCGTGGACGGCTTCCGCAGGCTCATCGCCCTGCCGGAGCCGCTGCGGCCGTGCCGGATCACCGGCGCGGAATCCGACGCCGAGGGCCTGGTCGTGCACCTGGCCGGGAACCGGGGACGCGGGTGAGCGAAGAGGAACACGGGCCGCGGCTGGCGGAGGAGATCCGGCTGCTCGCGGAGCTGGTCGCGGACAAGGCCGCCCCGTGGCTCGAGGGGGTGCTCGCGGCCGGGCACGGCAGCTTCTTTTCGGGGGGTCCGGGTGGCGAAGCCCCCGGCGGTCACGGTACCCCGGAGGAGGCGAAAGCGGACGGTTCGGCGTGCGGCTGGTGTCCGCTGTGTGCGATCGTCGCGGTGGTGCGCGGTGAACGGCCGGAACTGGTCGCGCGGCTGGCCGAGCAGCTCGCGCAGCTGGTCGCCCTGCTGCGCGCGGTGCTGGCGGACCGCTGGGAGCCGGAGGAGGGCGTGCACATGCCCGGGTTCCGGCCCGCGCCGCGGCCCGCGGACCCGCGGCCGTCGCCGCGGGTGCAGCACATCGCCGTCCGCCGGCGCGACGAGTGGGAGAGCTGAGTGCGGACGATAGGGGTGGACGTCGGCGGGACGAGCATCCGGGCCGGCGTGGTGGACGAGCGCGGCTCCCTGCTCGACACGGCCAGGGTGGCGACACCGACCGAAGAGGGCGCCCTCGAGGACGCGATCGCCGGGGTGGTCGAGGACCTGCGCAACCGCCACGACGTGGCCGGGGTCGGCCTGGCGGTGGCGGGTTTCGTGGCCCGCGACCGCCGGTCGGTGATGTTCGCACCCCACCTGGCCTGGCGCGGCGCCCCGGTGGCGGACCGGATCGAGAAGCGCGTCGGCCTGCCGGTGCTGCTGGAGCACGACGTCAATTCGGCAATAGTGGGCGAGCACCGCTTCGGAGCGGCCCGCGGCGCCCAGGTGGCGGCCTTGGTGGCCCTGGGCACGGGCATCGGAGCGGGCCTGCTCCTGGACGGCAAGCTCTATCGGGGCGCGTACGGCGTGGCCCCGGAGCTGGGCCATTTGACGGTGGTCCGCGGCGGCCGCCCGTGCCCGTGCGGCAAGTACGGCTGCTGGGAGCGTTATTGCAGCGGAACGGCGTTGGCGGCGACGGCGGTGGAGCTCCTGGCCCGGCACCCGGGCCGGTCGACGGTGCTGGCCCCGCAGGTGGCGGGCGACCCCGGCTCGGTGACGGGCCGCCGGGTCGCGGGCGCGGCGCGAGACGGAGACCCGATCGCCCAGCTGGCGATGGCGGAGCTGGCCAAGTGGCTGGGCGAGGGGCTGGCGCTGGTGGCGGACGTGTTCGACCCGGAGATCATCGTGATCGGGGGAGGGGTGTCGGAGTCGGCACCGCTGTTCTTGGACGAGGCCCGGGAGCACTACGCGGGAGCGATCACAGGGGCGCGCCACCGGCCGTTGGCCCGGATAAGGACGGCCCACTTGGGCGACGACACGGCAATCGTGGGCGCGGCGGCGCTGGCCCTGGAAGCGGCGAAGACGCCGGTCTGACCGGGGTGATCGGTTGTGGATGGCGGGCGGAGCAGCCGAAGCGGGCGGAGCTGCCCTGCCAAACAGACGGACCCGCAGCCGCCCCCCCGTGACGACCGGCGATCCACCACCGACCTGTGACAGGCTGACCGGGTGAGTGCCCCCACCGCGAGCGTCTTCGTCAAGTGTTCCTGCGGGCACCTGCACTGGGGCCGCTACGGCGCCGCGGGCCTGCTGCTCGTCGATCCCGCCCGCGGTGTCCTCCTGCAGCGCCGCGCCTGGTGGGTGCACCACGGCCGCACCTGGGCGCTGCCCGGCGGGGCCATCGAGGCCGGCGAGACCGCCGTGGGCGCCGCCGCCCGCGAAGCCTTCGAAGAAGCCTCCGTCCCCGCCGCGGCCTTCCGCGCGGTCTCGGCGTCCGTGGTGGACCATGGGAACTGGAGCTACACGACCGTCCTCGCCCTGGCCGCCGGCGCCGAGGCGCGGGTCGCCAACACCGAAAGTGCGGAGGTGCGCTGGGTGGACCCCGACGACGTCCCCGGTTACCCCCTCCACCGCGACTTCGCCGCCGCCTGGCCGGACCTGCGCGGTCGTCTCGGGCAGGAGCTCGTCCTCGTCGTCGACGGCGCCAACGTCGTCGGCTCGCGGCCGGACGGCTGGTGGCGGGATCGCCACGGCGCCGCCGAGCGCCTCCGCGACCAGCTCGCCAAGCTCGCCGAAGCCGGCGTGCCGGACCCGGACGACCCCGCCGTGACCTGGTGGCCGCGGATCATCCTGGTCGTCGAAGGCAAGGCCAAGCACGTCACCGGCACCGAAGGCGTCGAGGTCGTCGCCGCCGACACCGACGGTGACTCCAAGATCGTCGAGGTCGTCGCGCAGCAGCAGGCCAAAGTCCTGGTGGCGACCGCCGACCGCGAACTCCGCCGCCGCGTGGAAGCCCACGGCGCGGCGATCCTCGGCCCCGGCACCCTCCGCACGCAGCTCGACCGGCTCTAGCCGCGCGCGATCCCGTCGCGCATCTCGGCCACGAGGGACGCCATCACGGCTTTCAAGCTCCCCTTGTGCTGCTCGGCGACCGCGCGCTGCCGCCGGTAGCTCGGCCCGTACCGCAGGATCGTCTCGACGTCCCGCAGCTCGGCCACGCAGTCCAGCCGCCGAGCCACCGGCTCGAGCCGGTCCAGCAGGTCGGCCACATCGTCGGTGACCAGGCGCTCGCGCCCGGCCGCGTCCAGGATGATGATCGCGTCGGTGCCGTAGCGGGCCGCCCGCCACTTGTTCTCCTGGACGTGCCACGGCGGCAGCGTCGGCAGGATCTCGCCGTCTTCGAGCCGCTCGACGAAGTCGTCCACCAGGCACTGCGTCAGCGCCGCGATCGCGCCGACCTCCTCCAGCGTCGGCAGGCCGTCGCAGACGCGCATCTCGATCGTGCCCAGGTGCGGCGCCGGCCGGATGTCCCAGCGGATCTCCGAGAAGCTGTCGATCACGCCGGTGGTGAACATGTCCTCGACGTAGCTCTCCAGCTCCGCCCACTTCCGGAACTGGAACGGCAGCCCGGCCGTCGGCAGCTGCTGGAACATCAGCGCCCGGTTCGACGCGTACCCGGTGTCCTCGGCGCCCCAGTACGGCGAAGACGCCGAGAGCGCCTGCAGGTGCGGCGCGTAGTTGAGCAGCGCGTCCAGCACCGGCAGCACCTTGTCGCGGTGGTCGACCCCGACGTGGATGTGCACGCCGTAGATCAGCATCTGCCGCCCCCACCACTGGGTGCGGTCGATCAGCTTGGCGTAGCGCTCCTTGTCGGTGACCTTCTGCTGGTACCAGTTCGAGAACGGGTGCGTCCCGGCCGAGAACATCTCCACGCCGAGCGGGTCGGCGACGCCGTGCACGACGTCGAGCGAGTCGTTCAGGTCGGCCTTGACCTCCGCGATCGTGTCGCAGACGCCGGTGATGATCTCGATCGTGTTGAGCAGCAGCTCCTGCTTGATCTTGGGGTGCTCCGCCTGCCCGTCGGGCCGGACGGCCTCCAGGATCTGCTCCGCGACCGAGGACAGCTCGCCGCTGCGGCGGTCGACCAGGCCGAGCTCCCATTCCGCGCCGACGGTCGACCGGCGCGAGGGACTGAACTCGATGTTCATCGCCGTGCTCGGGGTCAGACCTGGGCGCCGTTGCTGGGATCCGCACCCGGCGGCGGCCCCTGGCGGACGCGGAGCAGCAGCAGCGCGATCGCCGTCGCGAGCGCGAGGATCCCCAGCGGCGTCGCCACCGTCGGGCCGACGCCGATCGCGCCCGGCAGGATCAGCAGGAACAGCCCGGCCAGGAACAGCAGCAGGATGAGGAACGCGCCCAGCTTCGGCCGGGGCAGCGGCGGCGGCTCCGGCGGGATGTAGTGCTCGTCGTCGTCCGCCGGGTCGTCGGAGAACATCGTGGTGTCCCACGACGTGCCCCCGGACCGCCAGCCGGGCTCCGGCGTCTCCACGGCAGGCGGCTCGGCGGGCCGCTCCGGCGTCTTGCGCGATTCCGGCCCGGCCGCCCCGGCCGCCCCGGCGGTGTCTTCGGTGTCCGCGGTGTCGTCTTCGGGGAGCCCGAACCCGCCGGCACGCAGGTCGGCGACGATCTCGGCGAACGTCGCGTCGACGTCCTCCGGCCCGTCCTTCCCCCGGCTCATGCGGACTCCTCCGGCTGGGCGGCGTGCGCCTTCGCGAACTCGACGCTGCGCGTGAAGATCACTTCGGCGTCGTTGTCCTGCGTCGCCACGTGGTAGCTGTTCTCCAGCACGACCTCGGTGACATCGGTGCTCGAGACGCCCTGGAGCACCAGCTGCGAGTTCACCGGCTCGACGACGTGGTCGACCGACGAGTGCAGCAGCAGCACCGGCTGCGTCACCTTCGCCAGGTCGGCGCGCACGACGGCCCACAGCTTCGCCAGGCTCGCCGCGGCCCGCACCGGCGTGCGCGGGTAGGCCAGCTCCGTCTCGCCCGGTTTCTTGATGTCGTTCGCGATCGCCGGCACCGACGGCACGATCCGGCCCAGCACCGGCAGCAGCTTCGTGTCCCACTTCAGCCGCGTCACCGACGGGTTGACCAGGACGATCCCGGCGATCCGGTCGCCGAACTCCTCGGCCAGGCGCAGGGTGAGCGTGCCGCCCATGGACAGGCCGCCGACGAAGACGGTCCGGCACGTGGCCAGCAGCGCGAGCAGGGCCTCGCGGACGGCGCCGTACCAGTCCTCCCACGTCGTGCGGTTGAGGTCCGGCCAGCGGGTGCCGTGGCCCGGCAGCAGCGGGCAGCGCACCGTGAACCCGGCCTCGGCCAGGTGGTCACCCCAGGCCCGCATGCTCGCCGGGGTACCGGTGAACCCGTGGCAGAGCAGGAACCCGGTCTCGGCCGAACCGGTGTGGCCGAACGGTTCCGCGCCGGCGAGCACGCCCATGCGATCGCCTTCCGTGTGAGCGGTGCAGTCCGTCCATGCTCTCACGCCCGGCGGACCTTGTGGGGCTCCGCCCGGGCCCGGAATTCGCTGTGAGATCGATCGCTGCCGAAGTGGTAACCGGGTGGTCTGCGTTGTGCGGCGGCCGCCGGAGTTCGTAGGCTGTTCGTCTCGGGTGACAGGGGCTGCGGCTGCGATGGAGGACTGAGGCACCGGTGCTGTACTGGCTCATGAAGTGGGTGTTCCTCGGACCGCTGCTCAAGACGCTCTGGCCGACCAAGGTCGTCGGCGCGGAGAACATCCCCGAGTCCGGCGGCGCGATCCTGGCCGGCAACCACCTGGCGGTCGCGGACTCGTTCTTCATGCCGCTGCGGGTCAAGCGCAAGGTGACCTTCCCGGCCAAGTCCGAGTACTTCACCGAGCCCGGCTTCAAGGGCACGCTCAAGAAGTGGTTCTTCACCGGCGTCGGCCAGTTCCCGATCGACCGTTCCGGCGGCAACGCCGCCCAGGCCGCGCTGGACACGGCGACCCGCCTGGTGCGCGAAGGCCACCTGCTCGGGATCTACCCGGAGGGCACCCGCTCCCCGGACGGCCGCCTGTACAAGGGCAAGACGGGCGTCGCCCGGATCGCCCTGGAGTCCGGCGGCGTGGTGGTCCCGGTGGCGATGATCGGCACGGACAAGGTCAACCCGATCGGCTCGAAGATGTGGTGGCCCCGCCGCCTCGAGGTCCGCTTCGGCAAGCCTCTCGATTTCTCGCGCTACGAGGGTCTCGCGGGTGACCGGTTCATCGAGCGGTCGATCACCGACGAGATCATGTACGCCCTGATGGAACTGTCCGGCCAGGAGTACGTGGACATCTACGCGGCCAAGGCCAAGGAGCTCCTGGCGGCGGAGGCGGCCGGGGTCAAGCCCGCGGTGCCCGCCCAGCCGTCCGCGCGCGACGCGGCCCGGGTGCCCGATTCCAAGGTCGGCTGAGCCACCACTACTGTTCACCAGTGCGTTTTTTCTACGACACCGAGTTCATCGAAGACGGCGTGACGATCGACCTGGTTTCCATCGGTGTCGTCGACGAGCGGGGCCGCGAGTTCTACGCGGTGTCGACGGAGTTCGACCCTTCCAAGGCGGGGCCGTGGGTCCGGGACAACGTCCTGGACAAGCTCCCGTCGCCGGCTGACCGAGCGTGGCGGAGCCGGGAGAAGATCCGCACCGACCTGCTGGAGTTCTTCGGGAAGCCGCCGGGCGGGATCGAGCTGTGGGCGTGGTTCGCCGCGTACGACCACGTGGCGCTGGCCCAGCTGTGGGGCCCGATGCCGGCGTTGCCCCGGCAGCTGCCGCGGTTCACGCGAGACCTGCGCCAGCGGTGGGAGGACGCGGGCAAGCCGAAGCTGCCCGCGGCGCCGACCGACCAGCACGACGCGCTGGCGGACGCCAAGCACAACCTGGCCCGGTGGGAAGTCATCGAGGAGTACTTCCCGCGGCGCTGACTCGCTGGCCGCTGACCTGCCGGCCGCCGCGGGGCGCTGGCCGCTGACCCCGCTGGCTGCTGACCTGGCGGCCGCCGCGGGGCGCCGGGCACTGACCTGCCGGCCGCCGGGCAGTGACCCCGCGGCCGCCGCCGAACGCTGGGCGCTGACCCGCCGGCCGCGGGGGCGCCCCCCGTTTTCCACGCTACCGGCAGGCACCGACACTTTCCGCCGCCCGCTGGACTGACCCCGCCCCGGAACGCCCCAATGCGGCCTTCGGTGCGCAAGACGCAACCAAGGCCGCCTCGGGGCGCACGGCCCGGAATTGTCGGGGGTCCCCGGTAACGTAAAAACCGGGGGACCCCCAGGCCGGGGACCTCTCAGCGGCGCGCCCGGACCGCCGAGGCCAGCTCGTCCAGCAGCGGCGCGGTGTCGTCCCACGCCAGGCAGGCGTCCGTGATCGACTGCCCGTAGGTCAGCTCCGAAGCGTGCCCCAGCGACAGCTCCTGCCGCCCACCCGCCAGGAAGCTCTCCATCATCAGGCCGGAAATCCCGCGCTCCCCGGCAGCGATCCGCGCAGCCAGCTCGGAAACCACCACACCCTGCCGCACGTGGTCCTTGCCGCTGTTGCCGTGGGAAGCGTCGATGATCACCCGCTCCGGCAGCCCCGCCTTCGCCAGCCGCGCCAGCGTGTCCGCGACCGTCGCCGCGTCGTAGTTCGGGCCGCCGTTGTGGCCGCGCAGGATCACGTGGCAGTCCGGGTTGCCCGACGTCGTCAGCAGGGCCGCCAGACCATCCGTGTTGATGCCCGGGAACACGTGGCTCGCCGCCGCCGCGCGGGTGGCGTCGATCGCCACCTGGACGTCGCCCTCCGTCGAGTTCTTGATGCCCACCGGCATCGACAGCGCGCTGCACAGCTGGCGGTGCACCTGGCTGGCCGCCGTCCGGGCGCCGATCGAACCCCACGTCACGATGTCCGCGATGAACTGCGGCGTGATCGGGTCGAGGAACTCGCACCCCACCGGCAGCCCGAGCGCCGACACGTCGAGCAGCAGCCTGCGGGCCAGCCGCAGGCCCTTGTTGACCGCGAACGTGCCGTCCAGGTCCGGGTCGTTGATCAGGCCCTTCCAGCCCAGCGTCGTGCGCGGCTTCTCGAAGTACACCCGCATCACGATGTGCAGCTCGCCGCGCAGCTGTTCGGCCTTCGCCGACAGCCGGCGCGCGTAGTCCAGTGCCGCTTCCGGGTCGTGGACCGAGCACGGGCCGACCACCACGAGCAGCCGGTCGTCGCGGCCTTCGAGGATGTCGACCGTTTCGGCACGGCCCTGGCGCACCACCTTCGCCACCGCGGCGTCGACCGGATGGTCTTCGCGCAGCAGCGCGGGCGAAATGAGCGGACTGATCGACGTGGTGCGCGCGGCGTCGAGGTCACCGATGGTGGCCGGTCCGGCGGAGAGCGTCATGGCGGGGGTGTTCCTTCCTGGTGGACACCGACCCGCGGGGGACTCGCCGAGCCGGTGGGAAAATCCGGCTCGGGGTGGAGGTCAGCGCAGGTTCACGCCGCCGTGCCCACCCGGGGCCGGCTTCGTAAACCAGAAATAGCGCTGCATGCGCATCAACGTAGCACAGCCGTCACGCGGACCGATCCGGCAGGTGGTACGGGCTGCACCGATCAAGACGAGAGCCGCTACGCTGACGTCTGACGAAATGTGACTGTCATCTCCCGAGAACAGACGGAGGCTTCTCATGCGTGTCGGTGTGCTGACCGGCGGCGGCGACTGCCCGGGGCTCAACGCGGTGATCCGCGCCGTGGTGCGCAAGGGCATCGAGGTGCACGGCTGGGACTTCGTGGGCTTCCGCAACGGCTGGAACGGCCCGCTCACCGGCGACAGCCGCCCCCTGGGCCTGAACGACGTCGAGGACATCCTCACCCGCGGCGGCACCATCCTGCGGTCCTCGCGCACCAACCCGTACAAGGTCGAGGGCGGTGTCGACAAGATCAAGCAGGTCCTGGCCGACCAGGGTGTCGACGCGCTGGTCGCGATCGGCGGCGAGGACACCCTCGGCGTCGCGAAGCGGCTGACCGACGACGGCGTCGGCGTCGTCGGTGTACCGAAGACGATCGACAACGACCTGGGCGCCACCGACTACACCTTCGGCTTCGACACCGCGGTCTCCATCGCGACCGAGGCGATCGACCGGCTGCACACCACGGCCGAGTCGCACCACCGCGCCCTCGTCGTCGAGGTCATGGGCCGGCACGCCGGCTGGATCGCGCTGCACTCCGGCCTGGCCGGCGGCGCGAGCGTCATCCTGGTGCCGGAGAAGCACTTCAACGTCGACCAGGTCGTCTCCTACGTCGAGAGCCGCTTCGAGAAGGAGTACGCGCCGATCATCGTCGTCGCCGAGGGCGCGCTCCCCGAGGGCGGCGAGGAGAAGCTGCTCACCGGTGAGAAGGACGCCTTCGGGCACGTCCGCCTCGGCGGCATCGGCACCTGGCTGGCCGACGAGATCGCCCACCGCACCGGCAAGGAGTCCCGCGCGGTGGTCCTGGGCCACGTCCAGCGCGGCGGCACCCCGACGGCCTACGACCGCGTCCTCGCCACCCGCTTCGGCCTCCACGCGGTCGACGCGGTGGCCGACGGCGACTTCGGCGTGATGGTGGCGCTGAAGGGCACGGACATCGTCCGCGTGAAGCTGTCCGAGGCGACGGCCGAGCTGAAGACGGTCCCGGTCGAGCGCTACCAGGAAGCCGAAGTCTTCTTCGGCTGAGTTCTCCGGCGAAGGGCCGCCCCGGGTGCTTCCGGGGCGGCCCTTCGCGCGTTCAGGGCCGCTGCCGCACCGCGTCGACGATGCCCTGGCTCACCACCGCGCCCGTCCCGGAGCCGAGGTAGGCGAGCATGCCGTCGCTTCGTGTACACGAACTGGTCCGGCCGCGGGACGAGGTCCGGCTGGGCGAGGACCTTCGCGGCCGCGGCGTGCATGATGCGCACCGGTTCGGGCTCGGGCGGCGGGGAGACCGCGGTGTCGGTGGGCGTGAGCACGACGGCGGCGACCGCCGCGGCGAGCCCGGCCGCGGTGACCCCGCCCCACATCGCGCGCCGGTGCCGCGGCCGGGGACGAGCCGTGGCCGCGAGCAGCTCGGCCCGCTTCCGGGCCAGGTCACCGGCCGCCGGAAGCCCGGCGGGCCCGGCGAAGTCGCGCAGCAGCTGAGCGAATCGGGCGGTCCGGGTGCACGCTAGATCCGGGCCAGCTCCTCCAGGACACCGCCGGCGGCGGCGATGTCCTCGGTCAGCGGCCGGTCGTCGAGGCTTCCGGACAGCACCGCGGCCGCCGCGTCGAAGGCGTCCCGGACCGGCAGCTCCACCAGGTCGGCCTCGCGCATCCGCAGGGCGCGGACCGCCGCCACCAGCTCGCACGCCAAAACCTGCTGGTAGGCCGCGCAGGCCGCGGTCGCCGCTCGGGCCGCCTGGGTCGAGAAGCTCGCGTGGTCCTCGATGCCGCGGGAGACGACCGCCGTGCCGAGCGTGGCCGGCAGGGCCGCCTGACGCAGCTCGGTCAGCGCGTCGTGCGCCACGTACTCCAGGATCATCACGCCCGAGCTGCCCGGCGGCCCCGCCGCGAGGAACGGCCGCAGGCCGGTGAACTCCGGCTCCACCAGGTCACCCAGGCGCGCCACCGACAGCTCCGCCACCTGGTGCACGGTCGCCCGCGCCTGGTCCAGCGCCGTCGACACGTACGCGGTGTGGAAGTGCGCGTGGTGGTAGGCGTCGTTGTGCACGGTCGAGATCATCGGGTTCTCGGTGCTCGCGTTGATCTCCACGGCGAGCACGTCCCGCAGGTAGTGGATCGCGTCCAGCGCCGGGCCCTGGACCTGCGGGAACGCTCGCAACCCGAACGGGTCCTGGATCCGCCGTCCCGGCTTCGGCGTCTGGTGCATGCCCAGCAGGCGCCGCATCTCGGCCGCGCAGGCGACCTGCCCCGCGTGCGGGCGCGCTTCGTGCACCGGTGTCGCGTACGCCTCGGGGTTGCCGTCGAGCGCGACGTACGTCAGCGCCGCGACGGCGTGGCTCGCGCGGGTCAGCGTGTTCAGCCGCATCGCCGCGAGGGTCGCTTCGGCGAGCGTCGCGGCGTTGCTGCTCATGAACGCCAGCGCGTCACCCGCCCGCACCGGCACCGGCGGCACGTGCCCGGTGACCCACGGCCGTTCGCCGGTGAGCGCCAGCGCCGCCTCGGCCAGCGGGGCCAGGTCGCCGGTGCCGATCGCGCCGAGCCGGTGCACCAGCGGCAACGCCCCGGTGTGGACGGCTTCGGCCAGCGCGCCGATCAGCTCGGGGCTGATCCCGGACCGGCCGGCCAGCAGCTGGTTCAGCCGGATCAGCAGCATCGCCCGGACCTGGCCCGGCGGCAGTTCGTCACCGCTGCCGCCCGCGTGGCTGCGCAGCAGCCGCAGGCCGTGCTCGACGGAGCTTTCGACGGTGTCGTCCTTGTTGGCCCCGACGCCGGTGGTGCGGCCGTAGACGACCCGCCGGGTGCTCAGTTCTTCGGCGAGCTTCCAGGCGTGCTCGGCGTTCCGCAGCGCGGCGATCGAGACGTCGATGCCCAGGGGGCCCTCGGTGCGCGCCGCGGTCACGACGTCCGCGCAGCGCAGGGTCCGGCCGTCCACTCGGATCACCGGCAGCCTCCTTCCGACTGCCCACACTATGAAGCTAGGGCGACGGCGGCTGCCAGGGCGGTACCGGCCAGTCCCAGTGCGGGACCGGTTCGTGCAGGTTCGGCTCGGCGCCGGGCGCCGAGAAGAGCACGGCCAGCCGGCTGCCCCACTCGAGGTAGCCGGCGAAGGCGGCGCGGAACTCGGGGTCGCCCGGCAGCCCGGCCTCGTCGGCGGCGTCGAGCAGCAGGTTCACCCACCGGCGGCGCTGCTGCTCGGTGATCCCGCGGCCGAGGTGGCGGCCGATCATGTGGGCGTGCCCGCCGTGGGTCGCGGAGTACTCGGCCGGGCCGCCGAAGACCTCGCCCAGCCAGACGGCGACGTGTTCGGCGTGGTGCGGGTCCATGTCGCGGAAGACCGGTTCGAGCAGCGGGTCTTCGAGGACGTGGCCGTAGAAGACGGTCAGCAGCTTCACGAGGGCCTCGTGACCGCCGGCCCATTCGTAGAGGGTCGGCGTGGTTTTTGGCACGATCACCGGATCAGGCAACCAGTGGGGGCCCCGGCCGGGCAACCACGTACTTTCCGGTGCGTAGGGGGAATGGGATGAAGCGGTACCACTGCGCGACGGAGCTGGCGGTCGACCTGATCGGCGGGAAGTGGAAGCCGGTGATCCTGGCCCACCTCAAGGAGGGCGCCCACCGCTACGGCGAGCTGCGGCGCCGGATGCCGTCGGTCAGCGAGAAGATGCTGACCCAGCAGCTGCGCGAGCTGGCGGCGGACGGCCTCGTGCGCCGCGAGGAGTTCGACGGCCGCGTCCCGCACGTCGAGTACCACCTGACCGAGGTGGGGGCGGAGCTGCGCCCGGCGTTGACCGCGCTGTACGAGTGGGGCGAGCGCCGCGCGGCGGAGCGCGGCATCAGCTTCGGGTGACCCCTCAGGTCTCGTCGAGACGGCGCTCCAGCGCGTCCAGCCGGCCGGACCAGAAGCGGCGGTAGGGCGCCAGCCAGGCGTCGACCTCGGCCAGCGGCTCCGGGCGCAGCGCGTAGCACCGCCGCTGCGCCGCGACCCGCACGGTCACCAGGCCGGCTTCGCGCAGCACCCGCAGGTGCTTGGACACCGCGGGCTGGCTGAGCTCGAGCTGCTCGACCAGCTCGCCGACCGAACGCTCGCCGTCGCGCAGCAGGTCGAGGATGGTCCGGCGCCGCGGCTCGGCGAGGACGTCGAAAGTCTGCATCACCCCCGAAATGTGCTCCGCCGGGCATATTGCTGTCAAGGAATGTGGATCCGGCATGGTCTGAACCATTGACCTAGTGGTCTAGTCCACTTACGGTGAGTGTGGTCCCCACCACTCCGGCACCGAAGCCGTGAGTAATTCCCCGGAGGGAGAACGATGTCCCGTTTCCGCAGGAAGAGCTTCTCAGCGCTGCTGGCCGTGGCGGCCGCGGCGGGCCTCGTCGCGGGCGGCGCGACGGCACCGGTGGCCGCCGCGGCGACCGATGCGTCCGTCGGCAAGGTGGTCGGTTACTTCACCGAATGGGGTGTCTACGACCGCAACTACCACGTCAAGAACATCGAGACGTCGGGCTCGGCGAGCAAGCTGACCCACATCAACTACGCCTTCGGCAACGTGACGAACGGCGGCTGCGCGATCGGCGACGCCTACGCCGACTACCAGAAGACCTACGACGCGGCGGGCAGCGTCGACGGCGTCGCCGACACCTGGGACCAGCCGCTGGCCGGCAGCTTCAACCAGCTCAAGAAGCTCAAGGCCAAGCACCCGGGCCTGAAGGTCATCTGGTCCTTCGGCGGCTGGACCTGGTCGGGCGGCTTCGGGCAGGCCGCGAAGAACCCGGCCGCGTTCGCGAACTCCTGCTACAACCTGGTCAACGACCCGCGCTGGGCCGGTGTCTTCGACGGCATCGACATCGACTGGGAGTACCCGAACGCCTGCGGCCTGAGCTGCGACACCAGCGGCGCGGCGGCGTTCAAGAACCTCCTCCAGGCCCTGCGGGCGAAGTTCGGCTCGAAGCTGGTCACCGCGGCGATCACCGCCGACGGCACCAGCGGCGGCAAGATCGACGCGGCCGACTACGGCGGCGCCGCGCAGTACGTCGACTGGTACAACGTGATGACCTACGACTACTTCGGCGCCTGGGCGGCGCAGGGCCCGACGGCCCCGCACTCGCCGCTCACGTCGTACTCGGGCATCCCGACCGCCGGCTTCTACTCCGACGCGGCGATCCAAAAGCTCAAGAGCAAGGGCGTCCCGGCGGGCAAGCTGCTGCTGGGCATCGGGTTCTACGGCCGCGGCTGGACCGGCGTCACCCAGAGCGCCCCGGGCGGCACGGCGACCGGCCCGGCGCCGGGCAAGTACGAGCAGGGCATCGAGGACTACAAGGTGCTGAAGACGTCCTGCCCGTCGACCGGCACGGTCGCCGGCACCGCGTACGCCAAGTGCGGCAGCAACTGGTGGAGCTACGACACGCCGTCGACGATCGCGGGCAAGATCTCCTACGCGAAGACCCAGGGCCTGGGCGGCGCGATGTTCTGGGAGCTGTCCGGCGACACCACGAACGGCGAGCTGATCACCGCCGTCGCGAAGTAGTGCTCCCCGGTGCGGCCGGCCGTGCGCGGAACGCCGGCCGCACCGGGATTCACACCGCTCCGGCGGGAGGCGTCGCCGCCGCGGCGCGCAGCAGTTCGTAGAGCGAGATGGAGTTCTTGTTGCTCGCCGGCGACACGGTCGCCGCGTCGCCTTCGCGGCCCGAGGCGTAGCGGTAGTGGTAGCGGCCGTACCCCGGCATGCCGAACTCCATCGTCGGCGCCAGGTCCGGCGCCGACTCCCGGATGAGCGCGTGCAGCGCCCGCAGCTCACCCTGCCGCGGCTCGGCGAGCGCGGCGAAGTACTCCTCGTGGGTCTTCGACGTGGTGCGCATGGCCGGGACGGTACGCCGGGGGACCGGCAAAACCGTCGGTCCTCGCGATTAGGGTCCTCTCCGTGAAGTTCAGAGGATTCGGCGAGTACGCCGTCGACTTCTTCGACGGCCTCGTGGAAGACAACTCCAAGCCCTACTGGGACGACCACGTCGAGACCTACAAGTCCGACGTCCGCGCCCCGATGGAAGCCCTGCTGGCCGAGCTCGCCCCCGAGTTCTCCGACGGCTTCGGCGAGCCCAAGGTGTTCCGCCCCTACCGGGACGTCCGCTTCGCCAAGGACAAGACGCCGTACAAGACCCACTGCGGCGGGGTGATCGAGCAGGGCCGCGGCGGCGGCGCCTACTACGTCGAGGTCGGGCCGGCGGGCCTGCGCGTCGGCGGCGGCTGCTTCTACCTCGCCTCCGACCAGGTCGCCCGGTTCCGCGCGGCCGTCGACACGGAGCTGCACGGCGAGGCCCTCCGCAAGATCCTCGCCAAGCTCGAACGGGCCGGCTGGGAGGTCAAGGGCGACCGGCTCAAGTCGAAGCCGCGCGGGTTCGACGCCGACCACCCGCGGCTGGACCTGCTGCGCTACCGCTCGGTGTACGCGGTGCGCGGCTGGGAGCCCGACGACGTCCTGCACGAGCGGGGTGCGTTCGACCGGGTCCGCAAGGCCTGGCGGCAGCTGAGGGAGTTCAACGAATGGGCCCGCGACCGGGTCGGCCCGAGTGAACGCCCGCGGCGCTGAAACCGAACCTGACCAGGCAGGCTTCTGAACACTTTCTTGAACATTCGGGATCGGTACAGACGAACGCGGCGAGAGGGTCTACGCTATGTGGACGTGAGCCGACGCGCGAAGATCGTTTGTACCCTGGGCCCCGCCACCGCGACCCCGGAGAAGATGCGGGCACTGGTGGATGCCGGCATGGACGTGGCCAGAATGAACTTCAGCCACGGCAGCCACGGCGACCACAAGCAGGTCTACGACCTGATCCGGGCCGCCGCCGCCGAGAGCGGGCGGGCGGTGGGCATCCTCGCCGACCTGCAGGGCCCGAAGATCCGCCTGGGCACGTTCGCCGGCGGGCCGGTCGAGTGGCACAACGGCGACATCGTCCGGATCACCGTCGAGGACGTCGCCGGCACCCACGACCGCGTCTCGACCACCTACAAGGGCCTGGCCAAGGACGCCAAGCCCGGCGACCGGCTGCTCGTCGACGACGGCAAGGTCGGCCTGGTGGTCAAGGGCGTCGAGGGCCCGGACGTGGTCTGCGAGGTCACCGAGGGCGGCCCGGTCAGCAACAACAAGGGCGTCTCGCTGCCCGGCATGGACGTCTCCGTGCCGGCGCTGTCCGACAAGGACATCGAAGACCTCGAGTTCGCGCTCGAGCTGGGCGTCGACTTCATCGCCCTGTCCTTCGTCCGCTCGCCGGCCGACATCGACCTGGTCCACCAGGTGATGGACCGGGTCGGCAAGGGCAGGCTGCCGGTCGTGGCCAAGATCGAGAAGCCCGAGGCCGTCTACAACCTCGAAGCCATCGTGCTGGCCTTCGACGCGGTGATGGTCGCCCGCGGCGACCTCGGCGTCGAGCTGCCGCTGGAGCAGGTCCCGCTGGTGCAGAAGCGCGCCATCCAGATCTGCCGCGAGAACGCGAAGCCGGTCATCGTCGCGACGCAGATGCTCGAGTCGATGATCAACAACTCCCGCCCGACCCGCGCCGAGGCCTCCGACGTCGCCAACGCGGTGCTCGACGGCGCCGACGCGCTGATGCTGTCCGGTGAGACCTCGGTCGGCCGGTACGCGATCGAGGTCGTGGAGACCATGGGCCGGATCATCGAGGCGGTCGAGACCGACTCGCCGGTCGTCCCGCCGCTGACGCACGTCCCGCGCACCAAGCGCGGCGTCATCTCCTACGCCGCCCGCGACATCGGCGAGCGGCTGAACGCGAAGGCTCTCGTCGCCTTCACGCAGTCCGGTGACACCGTGCGCCGCCTGGCCCGGCTGCACACCCGGCTGCCGCTGCTGGCGTTCACGCCGGAGGAGAGCGTCCGCAGCCAGCTGTCGATGACCTGGGGCACGACGACCCGGATCGTGCCGTTCGTGGACTCGACCGACCAGATGATCCAGCAGGTCGACCACGCCATGCTGGAGATGGGCAAGTACCAGAAGGGCGACCTGGTCGTCATCGTGGCCGGCTCCCCGCCGGGCACCGTCGGGTCGACCAACCTGATCCGCGTGCACCGGCTCGGTGAAGACGACCACGCTTGAGAGACCGACCGCTCAGTATGTGCGTATGGTCCTGACATGACTGAAATGGCCAGGACGGCCGCCACCGAACCGGAACTGTCCGGTGGCGGCCAACCGGTGCTCGACCGCCTGATCGCGCTGCTCGACCTGGAGAAGATCGAAGAGAACATCTTCCGCGGCGTCTCGCCCGCCCACTCGCCGGTGCGGGTGTTCGGCGGGCAGGTCGCCGGCCAGGCACTGGTCGCGGCCGGGCGCACGGTCCCCGAGGAACGCCGGGTCCACTCGCTGCACGCGTACTTCATCCGCGGCGGCGACCCGAGCGTGCCGATCGTGTACGAGGTCGACCGCATCCGCGACGGCCGGTCGTTCACCACCCGCCGGGTCGTGGCGATCCAGCACGGCAAGGCCATCTTTTCGCTCTCGGCGTCGTTCCAGAAGGACGAGCCGGGCATCGAGCACTCCGAAACCATGCCGGAGGGCATCCCGGCGCCGGAGACGCTGCCGACGCTGATGGAGCGCGCCGAGGGCTACGCGATCGGCGCGCACGCCCGGCCGCGGCCGATCGACCTGCGGTACGTCAACGAGCCGCCGTGGGTCACCCGCGAGACCGGCGAGCGGCCCGCCCGCAACCAGGTGTGGATGCGGGCCGACGGGAAGCTGCCGGACCAGCAGCTGCTGCACGTCTGCGTGCTGACCTACGCCTCGGACATGACGCTGCTGGACTCCGTGCTCGCCCGCCACGGCGTCTACTGGGACACCGACAAGGTGCTCGGCGCCAGCCTCGACCACGCGCTGTGGTTCCACCGGCCCTTCCGCGCCGACGAGTGGTTCCTCTACGACAGCGCCTCGCCGACGGCGTCCGGCGCCCGCGGCCTGGCCACCGGGCGGTTCTTCGCCCAGGACGGCACGCTGCTCGCGACGGTCGTCCAAGAAGGACTCTTGCGCGTCCTGTGAAGTTCGCCGGGAAATCACCCGCACGGGCGACTAATAGCCCGAATATCCGTCGTCGGAAAAGGGCATTCGGCCCGGGCGAGGGGGCCGGGACCGATCGGGGGACGGCCCCGGACCCCTTCGCCCGATGATCGCGCGGCACTTCCCGCGGTCATCGTCTACCCTGCTCAGAGGCCGGTCGTAGCCACGGCGGGCCGACTGTCAGGCGCCCAACGCAGTGCAGGGTGCGAGGATACAAGAGCATTCTGCAAATTGCAGATCCGGTGCCGGAATCGAAGGTGTTAATGCTCCACCGACTCCGCGCCCGGATGGTTGGATACAGGTAGCACTCGACATCCGGAGGAGCCGCGATGGCAAGGGGACAGAGCCCCACGGTTCGCCGCCGGAGGCTGGCGGGAGAGCTCCGCCGGCTCCGCGAGGCCGCGGATCTCACCATCGACGAGGTGGGGGAGAAGCTCGAGTGCTCGGCTTCGAAGATCAGCCGCATCGAGACCGGCCACGTCGGGGTCACCCCGCGTGACGCCCGCGACATGCTTGCCCTCTACGGCATCACCGGTGACGAGCAGGAAGCGCTCGTCCAGCTGGCCAGGGAGGCCCGCAAGCGCGGCTGGTGGCACGCCTACAACGAGGTCTTCACCGGCACCTTCGTCGGCCTCGAAGCCGACGCCAGCTCGCTGCGCGCGTTCCAGGCGCTGCTGGTGCCCGGGCTGCTGCAGACCGAGCGGTACGCCCGCGCGGTGATCCGCGCGCTGCGGCCGGACGCCGAGGAAGCCGAGATCCGCCGCCGCGTCGCCGCCCGGATGGCCCGCCAGGAGCTGCTGTCGGAGACCCCGCCGCCGGAGTACTGGGCGGTGATGGACGAGGCCGTCCTGCGCCGCGTGGTCGACACCCCCGAAGTGATGGCCGAGCAGCTCTACCGGATGGTCGCCCTCGCCGAGAAGCCGAACGTGACCATCCAGGTCGTGCCGTTCGGGGCCGGCGCGCACCCCGGCATGGAAGGCCCCTTCCTCATCATGGGCTTCCCCGAGCAGGCCGACCCGGACGTCGTCTACGTCGACGACAGCACGTCCAGCGGTCTCTACCTGGAGGAACCCACAGACGTGCGGCGCTACGGGCTGATGTTCGACCATCTGCGCGCCGCCGCACTGAAACCGGACGACTCGGTGGACATGATCGCCGAGGCGGCCGGTCGGTTCGCCGAACAGGCGGCCGTACCGGCTCCGGTGCACCATCCGGAACCGAGGACACAGTAAGGAGTGGGGACCATGGAAGCAGAACTCTCCGGGGCGCGGTGGCGCAAGAGCAGCCACAGCGGTGGCGGCAACGACTGCGTCGAGGTGGCGTTCGTCGGCGGCGGCGCCGCGGTGCGCGACTCGAAGGACCCCGAGGGGGGTGCGTTCCGCCTGCCCGCATCCGGCTGGCGGGGGCTGCTGGCCGCGGTGCGGACCGGCGGCCCGGCGCGCGGCTGAGGCAACGGCGAAAGACCCCTTACCCCCGCCGAGCTGGGCTCGGCCGGGAGTAAGGGGTCTTTTCACGCCTATCCCTACGTGATCACCCGATGCCCGGGGTGCCGCCTCAGGACGAACCTGAGTGCTACCAACCGGACAGACAGGGGAACACGATGCACAGCGATCTCATGCTCGACGCGGTCCGCGCCGAAGCGGCTTACCGGGCCGAGGAACTGCGGAAGGCCGGGCGCAGCGCCTGGGCCGCCCGCGCCCGCCGCGCCGTCCGCCACCTGCGGGCCGCGCACACCGACGTCGAGGTACCGGCGCAGCAGCGCCGGGAGGCTTCGCGGGAGACCGCGGGCGTCGGCAAGACCGCCCGGTAGGGGCGGCGAGATGGTGTCGAAGGCGATAAGCGGTCGGAAACTGTCGGTGGGGTAGGCAACAATGCTCCTCGTGCCCCGACTCGGCTCCGGAATCCCGCTCGTCGCCCGTACCCACGAGATGCGGCGGCTCCGCGCCGCCTTCGCCAGGGCTGAACGTGGCGAAGCCGGCGCGGTGCTGCTCTCGGGGGACGCCGGGGTCGGCAAGACCCGGCTGCTGACCGCGCTCGGCGAGCACGTCTCGGCGTGCGGTGGGCTGGTGCTCACCGGCCGCTGCATCGACGTCCGCGAGGGCGGTCTCCCTTATCTTCCGTTCGCCGAGGCGCTCGCCCCGCTGGGCAGCGCGACGGACCCGGCGGTCGCCGCCGCGGTGCGGGCCCGGCCCGCGCTCGGGCGGCTGCTGCCGCAGGGCCCGGGCTTCGAGGAGCCCCGTGCGGCCGAACACCCGCCGATGACCTCCAACGACCGGGAAACCATGGTGCGTCCCCGGCCGGAGCAGGATCTCGGTCAGCTGCAGTTGTTCGACGCGGTACTGGGGGTGCTGACCGAGATAGCGCAGGCGCGCCCGGTGGTGATCCTGCTGGAGGATCTCCACTGGGCCGACGCCTCGACCCGCAACCTGCTGTCCTTCCTGCTCAGCCGGCTGCGGGCGCAGCGGCTGCTGGTCGTGGGCAGCTACCGCGAGGAGGACGTGCACCGCCGTCACCCGCTGCGCGGCCTGCTGTCGGAGCTGGTCCGGCTCGCCACCGTCGAGCGCGTCGACCTGCAGCCCTTCGGCGCGGCCGACGCCCGCCGGTTCGTCGAGGCGCTGGCCGACGAGCCGTTGCCGTCCGATGTGGTCGCCGACATCGTCAGCCGTTCCGAGGGCAACCCGTTCTTCGCCGAGGAGCTGCTCGCCACCAAGACCGAGTGCAACGACCTGCCCGCCGGGCTGGCCGAGGTGCTGCTGTCCCGGCTCGAGCGGCTCTCCCCGGACGCCCGCCGGGTCGCGCGGGTCATCTCGGTGGCCAACGAACCCGTCATGCACGCCGCCCTCGCCGAGGTCTCCGGCCTGGGGGAGCTGGAGTTGGACGAAGCCCTGCGGGAGGCCGTCCAGCACCACGTCCTGGTGGTGCTCTCGGACGGCTCGTACACGTTCCGGCACGCGTTGCTGCAGGAAGCGGTGTACGGCGACCTGCTGCCGGGGGAGCGGTCGCGCACGCACGCCGCGTACGCGGCGCGGATCAAGGCGCGGCCACAGGGCCGCGGCCACGACGCCAAGCTGGCCTACCACTCGATGCAGAGCAGCGACCTGGCCACCGCGCTGCCGGCGTTGCTGCGCGCGATGGACGAAGCCGAGAAGCTCGGCGCGCCCGGCTCGGCGCTGCAGCACGTCGAACAGGCACTGTCCATCTGGGACGCCGTCACACCGGCGGACCGGCCGGAAGGCTTCGACGAACTGCGGCTGCTGTACGAGGCGTCGTACTTCGCGGGCACGTCCGGCGAGCCCGAGCGGGCCGCCGCCTTCGCCCGCTCCGCCACCCAGTCGCTGACCCCCGAGATCCCGAACGACCGCGCCGCCAAGGTGTGGCGGCGGCTGGCGGACGCGCTGCTCGCCCTGGAGGGCACCCTCGACGAGGCGGTCGCGGCCATCGACCGCGCCTGGAACCTGGTGAAGGACACCGAGCCCAGCTCCGCGCGCGCCTGGGTGCTGGCCAGCCGGGCCGGGTTCCTCCGGATCCTCGACCAGCCCGAAGCGGCGCTCGACAGCGCGCTCTGCGCGGTCGCCGACGCGCAGGCCGTGGGCGCGACGGGCGCGGAGGCGTCGGCGCTGGTCACCCTGGGCACGCTGGCCGACTCGCGCGGCGACGCCGCCGAGGCCCGGGAGCGGCTGCGCCAGGCCCAGCGCAAGGCGCGGGACGTCGGCGCGTACAACACCGAAATCCGCGCGACCTACTTCCTCACGCTGAGCCACGACGACCAGGGCGAGTTCGCCGAAGCGCTGGAACACGCCTCGCACGGCGTCGCCCGCGCCGAAGAAACCGGGCTGAGCTGGAGCGTCTACGGGCTGGAGCTGCGGGCGCGGCAGCTGATGCTGCGCTACCTGATGGGCGACTGGCCGGACGAAAGCGCCGGCCGCGCCGGGCGCGGGGTGTCCAGCGCGGTCGCCGCGCGGATCCTGGCCAACTGGTCGTTGTTCGTCGTCGCCCGCGGCCGGTTCGTCGAGGGCGAGAAGCTGCTCGGCGGGCTGCGGCAGCACTGGGCGGCGGACATGCAGATCCCCCTAGCGGCCGGCGGCGCCGGGATCGAGCTGGCGTACTGGCGCGGTGACCACGCCGGAGCCGTGCGCCAGACCGAAGACCTGATCGGCTGGCTGGAGCGGATCGAGCCCGGCCTGCTGGCCGGCATCCGGGTGGCCGCGCTGGGCGTGTCCGCCGCGGCGAGGCTGGCCGCCGACGCCCGCGTCCACGGCGACCAGGCCGGGGCCGAAGCCGCGGTGGCGGCCGGCGAGCGGTTCCTGGCGCACGGCCGGATGTGCGCGGTCGTCGGCCAGCCGCGCTCGGGAACGCTCGGGCCGGAGGGCCGCGCGTGGCTGGCCCGCCTGGAAGCGGCGGCGAGCTGCCTGTCCGGTCGCGGCGACGCGGAGAAGTGGGCGGTCGCGGCGGAGGCGTTCGGCTACGGCGCCGTCTACGAGCAGGCGGTCTGCCGCTGGCACGAGGCCGAAGCCCGCCTGGCCGCGGACGCCGACGCGGGAGCGGCCCTCGAAGCGGCCCACGCGGTGGCGGTCCGGCTCGGCGCGATCCCGCTGCGCGACGCCGTCCGCGACCTGGCCCACCGCGCCCGCGTCGAGCTCGACGGCGTCGAACCGGCGGCCCCGGCCCGCACGGTCACCGACCCGCTGACCGACCGCGAGCGCGACGTCCTGGAACGCGTCGCGCTGGGCCGCACGAACCGCCAGGTCGGCGAAGAGCTCTACATCAGCGAAAAAACGGTGAGCGTCCACCTTTCCCGCGTGATGGCCAAGCTGGGCGCCAGCCGCCGAGCGGAAGCCGTCGCCATCGCCTACGACCGAGGCCTCCTCACCGCCCCCACCGCCGAACACGCGTGACGGAAGCCGTAACTCACGTGATCGGAGCCGTAACTCGCGTGATTTGGGCCGTGACGGCGGCAATCACGCGAGTTCCGGCCCGGATCACGCGAGTTACGGGTTGGGAAGTCAGCGGGGGAGGCGGCGGAGGGCTTTGAGGCCCAGGGTCATGCCTCGGGACCACAGCGAACCGGGGACCGCGCGCGGCGGGCGGAGGGCGAGGCCGCGCTGGAGGGCGATCGACTGGGACTCCGTGTACTTCAGGAGGCCCTCGGCGCCGTTGCGGCGGCCGACGCCGGAGTCCTTCATCCCGCCCATCGGGACGCCGACGCTGCCGAACGTCGCCGCGTAGCCCTCGTTCACGTTGACCGTCCCGGCCTTCAGCCGGGCCGCGACCTCCCAGCCCGCGCGGCCGTTGCGGGACCAGACGCTGGCGTTGAGCCCGAACGGCGTGTCGTTGGCCCGCTCGATCGCCTCGGTGACGTCGGTGTAGCCGTAGATCGAGACGACCGGCCCGAACGTCTCCTCCGCGAACGGCAGCATGTCCGGGGTGACGCCCGAAAGCACCGTCGGCTCGTAGAACAGCGGGCCCAGGTCGGGCCGCGCGCGGCCGCCGGTGAGCACCGAAGCGCCCTTCGCGCGGGCGTCCTCGACGTGCTTCGACACCGCCGCGAGCTGCTCCTCCGACGTCAGCGAACCCATCTGGGCCTGGTAGTCCAGCGCGCCGCCGAGCCGCAGCGCCGCGGTCCGGGCGACGAACGCGCGGGTGAACTCGTCGCGGATGTCCTCGTGGACGTAGATCCGCTCGACCGACACGCACAGCTGGCCCGCCGAAGAGAAGCACGCCGTCACCGCACCCGTCGCCGCCTTCGCGACGTCGGCGTCGGGCAGCACCACCATCGGGTTCTTGCCGCCGAGTTCCAGCGAGTACGACGTCAGCCGCTTCGCCACCTGCCCGGCCAGCTCCTTGCCGGTCGGCGTGGACCCCGTGAAGCACAGGTAGTCCGACTCCTCGACCAGTGCGGTGCCGATCTTCGAGCCCCGCCCGAGCACGATCTGCCAGGTCCCGGCGGGCAGCCCGGCCTCCTCGGCGAGCTCGTGCAGCCACAGCGCCGAAAGCGCGGTCTGGTTGTCCGGCTTCTGCACGACGGCGTTGCCCGCGGCCAGCGCCGGCAGGACGTCCATCGCGGTCAGGGCGAGGGGGTAGTTCCACGGCGAGATGATCCCGACGACGCCCTTGGGGTGCCGGACCTCGCCCGCCCGGGTCAGGCCGGGGATGACGCCGGCGACACGGCGGGGCGCGAGGATCTTCGGCGCGTGCTTGCCGTAGTAGGCGGCGACCAGCGCGGTCGCGCTGACCTCGTCGAACGCGTCGAGCCGGGCCTTGCCCGCCTCGACCTGGACCAGGTCGAGCACCTCGTCCTGCCGGGCGAGCACCAGGTCGTGCAGGCGGGTCAGCACGCGGGCGCGCTCGGCGGGCGAGCGGTCCGCCCACGCGCGCTGGGCCGTGCGCGCGCCGGCGAACACCGCGCGGACGTCGGCGTCGGTGGCCTGCGGCAGCGTCGCGATCGGCAGCCCGGTGAAGGGCGCCCGCATGCGGATCGGTGCCGAGTCCGCGCCGCCGGTCACCCGGGCGACGAGCTGGGCCGCCCGCGCCGCGCCGGGCGCCCCGGCGACGCCGCCGACGGTGGGCGGCAACGTGGTGTCTTCGACTGCGTTCGCGGGGGTCGTGCTGGTCATGACGTCTCCGTTCCGGCGGAGTCCGCGCGACGTCGCGCAGGGGTTACCGACGAGTACACCATACCGTCGGTACGTCAGTTGTCCAGCGTGATGTGAATAAGATTCACGTATTGGGCGGGTGCAGCGGCGGCAGCTGGTAGTTCGGTTCGGTCGGATCCTGGTGCGCCGGGTGCGGCTGGGCCTGCGTGGCGCCGCCGTAGGGATCGCCCGGCTGCTGCGCCGGGAACGGCTGCGAGGGCGGGCCGCCGTACGCGGGCGGTGCCTGCGGGCCGGTCTGCGGGGCCTGCGCGGGGAACGGCTGCGACGGCGGATAACCCTGGTACGGCTGCGCGTACTGCTGCTGCGGCGGCACCGGGTACGGCCGCGAAGGCTGCTGGTACGGCCCCGGCGGCGGCCCGGCCGCAGCCGGGGCGGGGGGCGCCTGCCGCCCGGCCAGCGCCGCGGACACCAGCGCCAGCAGGGCGACGATCCCGCCGCCGACCAGCAGCCAGAACCCGATCCCGGTCGTGTAGTGCGACTTGACCGTTCCTTCGTCCGTTTCGTAGGTCAACGTGGCCGAGACGTCCATGCCGAGCATCCACACCGCCGCGGTCACCCCGGCGGCCCCGGCGATCAGGGCCGTCCGGGCGCCCGAACGCAGGCCCGGCCCGGCCGAGCGGCGCGCGCCCGCGAGCGCCAGCCCGGCGCCGGCCAGCAACACGACGGAGGCGGCGGTGAGCGGGATGCCGTACCGGGCGACGTGGGTCTGGTCGTAGAACTTCTTCGCCTCGCCGGTGGGCTCGACCGCGAACGAGCGCGACCACGCGCTGACCGTCTGGCTGCTCTCGGTCTTGTCGTCCACCACCTGCTCGAACGACGTCTGCGGCAGGAACGACCCGACGATCACCAGCGCCGCGGCGAGGACACCGAGGATCGCGGCGAACAGCCGGAAGACGGCACCCGGGTCGGCCGGCGGCGGCGTGGGCGGCGGACCGTAGGAGTACGGGTACGGGGCGGCGGTCATCGGAACTCCCCTCGTTCGGAGGGGATTGGACCATGAATCGGCCTGCGGGATAAGGGGCAAAGCACCCTGGTGCGGCCGCGCTGGTCAACTCGGCGCAGTGGTGGCGTCCTGGTAGAGCAGGACGGCGATGCGCTTCCACTCCTCGAGCAGCTGCCGTCGCCGGTTCGGGTCGCCGCCGAGCTCGGCGTCCAGCGCCAGCCCGCGGGTGAGGTTCACGGTGAGCCAGAACAGCATTTCCGCGCGTTCCGGCGGGAGCTCGCCGGCGACCTGGGTGACGTGCTCCAGCGTGGCCCGGCCGAGGGCGCGGTCGACCGGGCGGATGGCCGCCCGCAGCTCGGGATCGGTGCGCGCGGCGACCCACAGCTCGGTGACGGCGGTCGAGAGCGTGCCGGAGTAGCCGGCCCACAGCAGGTCGATCGCCGCGGCGACCCCGTTGCCGCCGCTCGGCAGGTCGTCGAGCGAGGCCGCGAGCTGGCGGCGCAGCTTCGTCGTCAGGTGCTCCACGGCGGCCGCCATCAGCTCGGCCTTCGCGGTGAAGTGGTGCTGCACCGCGCCCTTCGACACGCGCGCGCGGGCGCAGATCTCCTGCACCGACGTGCGTGCGTAGCCGATCTCGACCAGGCAGTCGATGGTGGCGTCGAGCAGTGCCGTGCGGGTCTGTTCGCGCCGCTGCGCCTGGGTCCGGTGCGCCGTCTCGGTCACCGCGGCCTCCCTGCTTTACCTACCGGACGGAATGGATGTACATTCCGAGTAGAACTTACATGCTGATCGGAATGTTTTCCAGCAGGAGGGTCCCGTGCCGCTGCAACTGCCGAAGAGCTCGTGGAGCACGACCGAGCTCGATGACCTCCGCGAGCTCGCGCGGTCGTTCCTGCAGAAGGAAGCCGTCCCGCACCAGGAGCGCTGGGCGGCGGAGAAGAAGGTCGACCGCGAGCTGTGGACGAAGGCGGGCGACGTCGGCCTGCTGTGCCTGTCCATCCCCGAGGAGTACGGCGGCGGCGGTGGCACCTTCGCCCACGAAGCCGTCCTCTACGAAGAGCAGGCGCGCGCCGGCGACAGCGCGTGGGGCGTCACCGTCCACAACGGAATCGTCGCGCACTACCTGCTCGCCTACGCGTCGGAAGAGAAGAAGCGCGAGTGGCTGCCGAAGCTGGCCAGCGGCGAGATGGTCGGCGCGATCGCGATGACCGAGCCCGGCACCGGCTCCGACCTGCAGGGCATCAAGACGCGCGCGGTCCGCGACGGCGACCACTACGTCATCAACGGCGCCAAGACCTTCATCACCAACGGGTTCCACGCCGACCTCGTCGTCGTCGCGGTGAAGACCGACCCGGACGCGGGCGCGCAGGGCGTCTCGCTGGTCGTGGTCGAGACGGACACCCCGGGCTTCCGCCGCGGCCGCGTCCTCGACAAGGTCGGGCTCAAGGGCCAGGACACCGCCGAGCTGTTCTTCGACGACGTCCGCGTGCCCGCCGCGAACCTGCTCGGCGACGCCGAGGGCCAAGGCTTCTTCCAGCTGATGCTGCAGCTGCCGCAGGAACGGCTGATCATCGCCGTCACCGCGGTCGCCGGGCTGGAGGCGGCGGTCGACCTCACGCTCGAATACACCAAGGAGCGCACGGCGTTCGGCCGGCCGATCTTCTCCTTCCAGAACACCAAGTTCACCCTCGCCGAGGCGGCGACCGAAGCCGCGGTGGCGCGCGCGTTCCTCGACCAGTGCATCGAACGCCACCTGCGCGGGGAACTGGACGTGCAGGGCGCGGCGATGGCGAAGCTGTGGACCACCGAGCGCGTCAACAAGGTGATCGACGACTGCGTGCAGCTCTTCGGCGGCTACGGCTACATGACCGAGTACCCGATCGCGCGGGCCTGGGCCGACGTCCGCATCTCCCGGATCTTCGGCGGCACCAGCGAAATCATGAAGGAAATCATCTCCCGCTCGCTCTGAAAGGTGCCGCTCATGAAGGCAGGTCCGCTCAGCGGCCTGAAGGTGGTGGAGCTCGCCGGTCTCGCGCCCGGGCCCTTCGCCACGATGATCCTCTCCGACCTCGGCGCCGACGTCGTGCGCATCGACCGCGCGCAGCCGGGGGAGGACGTGCTCGGCATCGGGACCGACCCGCTCGCCCGCGGCCGCCGGTCGGCCGGCATCAACACCAAGACGCCCGAAGGCGTCGAGCTGGTGCTGAAGCTGTGCGACACCGCCGACGTCCTCATCGAGGGGTTCCGGCCGGGCGTCGCCGAGCGGATCGGGCTCGGCCCGGACGTCGTGCACGCCCGCAACCCACGGCTGGTCTACGGCCGGATGACCGGCTGGGGTCAGGACGGCCCGCTGGCCCGCGCGGCCGGCCACGACATCAACTACATCGGCATCGCCGGCGCCCTCGAACCGATCGGGCGCGCGGGCGAGCGGCCGGTGCCGCCGCTGAACCTGGTCGGCGACTTCGGCGGCGGCGGGCTGCTGCTGGCGATGGGCATCCTGGCCGCGTTGTACGAGCGGAACACCTCCGGCCGCGGCCAGGTCGTGGACGCGTCGATGGTCGACGGCGCCGCGCTGCTCACCACGAGCCTGCACGGGATCAAGGCGGCCGGCCTCTGGTCGGACGAGCGCGGCGAGAACATGCTCGACGGCGGCGCGCCGTTCTACGACACGTACGAGACCGCGGACGGCAAGTACGTCGCCGTCGGCGCGATCGAGATGCGGTTCTGGGGCGACCTGGTCAAGGTCCTGGAGCTGGACCCGGCGGAGCTGCCGCTGCACATCGACAAGACGCAGTGGCCGCGCCTGCGCGAGATCGTCGCCGGGGCGATCGCCAAGCACACGCGCGACGAACTCGTCGCGCGCGCCGAAGGCACCGACGCGTGCCTGACGCCGGTGCTCTCGCCCACCGAGGCGGCGTCGCACCCGCACAACGCGGCGCGCGGCACGTTCGTCGAGATCGGCGGGATGGTCCAGCCGGCGCCGGCGCCGCGGTTCGATCGGACGCCGCCCGCCACGCCGGAAGCCCCGCGCGTCAAGGGTTCGGACACCGAAGCGGTGCTCGCCGAACTGGGCGTCACGGACTTCGACGCGCTGCGGTCGGCGGGGGTGATCGCCTAGTTCTTCGCCAGGTCGGAGCGCACGACCGAGTAAAGGACGTGGTCGCGCCACTCGCCGTCACGGAAGTCGTAGCCGCGAAGGACGCCTTCGCGGGTGAAGCCGGCTTTCTCGAGCGAGCGCTGTTCGGCGCGGTTGCCGACCTCGGTCGTCGCTTCGACCCGGTTGAGCTGGGTGTGGGCGAAGAGGTACTCGACGAGCAGGCGCTGGGCCTCGGTGCCGTAGCCGTGGCCGCGCGCTTCCGGCGCCAGGACGAGGCCCATGTTCCAGCAGTAGGACGCCGGCCCGGTGCGGGTGCGGTGCCAGGAGACGAGCCCGAGGACGCGGCCGCCGAGCGTCGGCACGAGCATGCCGGTCTCGCTGGTGAGCATCCCGGTCTCCAGCCACCGGCGGCGCAGGTAGCCGGGATCGTGCCAGCCGAACCACTGGTGCTCGCCGGCGGCGACGGGATCGTTGGTCAGCCGCTCCAGGAGGTCGAGGTCGCCTTCGGCCACCGGCCGCAGCTCGACTCCGACACCGTCGTCATCCATCGGACGACCTTATCGGCCGCTTGACCGGAACCGGCAAGCCCGAGCCACCCGCATCCCCCGGTCGAAGCACACCCGATCACAGAACGGTCAACACGCGTGATCTGAACGCCGACACGCGTGATTGCCGGGTCGACACGCGTGATCGGAGGGTCGACACGACGAAACCGAAAGCGCCGGCCGTGTCGACCCTTCAATCACGCGAGTCGACTCCCCAATCACGCGAGTCGACCCTTGGATCACGTGAAGGTGCCGTGGCGGCCTTCGCCGGCGGTGAAGCGGGCCGCGCCGTCGACCGCCTCGGCGGCCAGGACGCCCGTGCCCATGGCCGCGGCGAACTCCGCGGTCAGCGCGTCCTCTTCGGACTCGCCCCACTGGGCCAGTGCCGACCGCCGGTCGCCGCGCAGGCACGCCTGCGGGAACGCCGCCAGCTGCCGGGCCAGCTCCTGGGCCGCGGAGACGGCCTCGCCCGCCGGGACCAGCCGGTTGGCCAGGCCGATCTCCAGGGCCTCGGTCGCGTCGACCGGGCGTCCGGTGAGGATCAGGTCCATCGCGCGGGACTGGCCGATCAGCCGCGGCAGCCGGACCGTCCCGCCGTCGATCAGCGGGACGCCCCAGCGGCGGCAGAACACGCCGAACACCGCCGTCGTGTCGGCCACCCGCAGGTCGCACCACAGCGCCAGCTCGAGCCCGCCGGCGACGGCCGGCCCGTGCACCGCCGCGATCACCGGCTTGCCGAGCGCCATCCGGGTGGGCCCCATCGGGCCGTCCCCGTCCGGGTGAGTGCGGTTCATCCGGTCGGTGCCGATCGCCTTGAGATCGGCACCCGCGCAGAACGCGCCGCCGGCCCCGGTCAGCACCGCGACGGCCGCGTCCGGGTCGGCGTCGAAGGCGCGGAACGCGTCGGCCAGCTCGGCCGCCGTGGGCCCGTCGACGGCGTTGCGGGCGGCCGGGCGGTCGATGGTGATCGTCGTCACCGCGTCGGCCCGTTGCACCAGCACGTTCCGGGACATGGCCGCTCCTGGTTCGATCGAGGTGTCTTCCGTGGACGCCTTCCCTACAGTATTGGGGTGGCCACTCCCAGGACGGGGACGGCGAGCCGGGGAGGAAGCACATGTCGGGCGGCGTGAAGAAGATTCTCATCGTGGGCGTGGTCGCGCTCGTGCTCTTCCTCCTGATCACCCAGCCCACCCAGTCCGCCGACTTCGTGCACCGCGTGCTCGGCTGGCTCAAGGACGGCGCCGAAGCGATCGTCACGTTCTTCCGGGCGCTCTTCTCCTGACCTGGTGCTCCTCCGTGCCGGTACCGCCACGGGCGGTGCCGGTGACTACCCTGCGTGCAAACGGACGGTAAATCACCCAGTGTCACCAATCTCGGATTTCGGACTCCGGCACTCGACCATCCGGGTGGATTGCGGCCGAAAACGCGCAGGTCGTCGAATTCGTACCAGCCGGGGTCTGGCGAAGGGGACCACCCCGGCCCTACGGTGCTCACATTGCGTGATCGGGTGGTTCGCCATCCCCCCGGAGAACCCCGGTACGCAGGCAGTTTCCACTCAGCAAGGTGCAGGTTGGTGCGTGCGGCACCACCGCGTGGGACAGGCGTCAGGGCCTGTCCGTCGGGGACCTACATAGGAGGCAGGGATGACCGGAGATCCCGGAGTGGACGCGTTGATCCGGCAGTGGGCCGCGGAGCGCGAGAGGACTCCCGAGGAGCAGGAGGTCGACCGCATCGCTTCCGCGTGGCTGGCCGACGCTCCGGCGCAGGCGCCGGGCATTCCGGGCCAGCGCGCCCGGACCGGCCAGTCGCGGTTCGTCCCCGTCGAGTCGGCCGACCCCGGCTACCTGGCCGCGATGCGCAGCCGGCTGCCGGAGGTGCCCGAAGAGCTCCTCACCGCCGCCGCGGGCTGGTGGCAGATGGTCGGCGGCGTCGCCGAAGCCGAGGAGTGGTGGGACGCCGGCATCAGCCCGCTCGACCAGCGCGCCCTCGACTACCGGGCGGCCGGCCTCGCGCCGTCCGACCTGAGCCGCAGGCTCGGCCCGATGACCGTCCTGCAGCACCTGCGCCGCGGCAGTGCCCCGGCCTGGTGCGTCGCGCGGCTCGCGCGGCAGCAGAAGTCCGCCTGACGAGACGTTTTCCACTCGGCCGGGTGACCCGGCGTGGTGAGACGATGGCGACGGCCCGCGTAACGCTAACCTGCGCGGGCTCGTTGACAGAGTGTCGACACACGCTGGAGGACCGGAGTTTCGTGCGCACCAGGACCGGAAAGACCGAGGACGACCCGATCGGCGATCCTGCCGAGGAAGCCGCCCCCGCCGCACCGGCACCGCGCGCTCCGGGCGTGGCCGTGCTCACCCGGCTGCTCGTGGTCCTCGCCGTGCTGGCCGTGGCCGGCGGCGGGATCTGGCTCGTCACCCGGGCCTCGACGCCCGAGGCGAGCCCGACCACCACCGAAATCCCGGCCCTGCAGGTCAAGGCGGCCGACGTCCGCCCCGGCTCGGTCGCCCCGGCGGGCGGCGCGGTGGCGGGCGGGGCCGAGCAGCAGACATCACCCCAGCAGGCCCGCCCCCGCGAGACGGGCCCGGCGACACTGTCCCAGTGGGCGGCCCAGGTCGCGGCGGCCACCGGCGTCCCGGCGCGGGCGCTGCAGGCGTACGGCAACGCGGAGCTGGCGATGCGCGCGGACCAGCCGGGCTGCAAGATCTCCTGGGCGACACTGGCCGGCATCGGCCGCATCGAGTCGAACCACGGCCAGTACGCGGGCGCGGTCCTCGGCGCGGACGGCCGCCCGTCCAAGCCGATCATCGGCGTACCCCTCGACGGCTCGGCCGGGGTCCAGGCCATCGGCGACACGGACGGCGGCCGCTACGACGGCGACCCGAGTGTGGACCGCGCGGTGGGCCCGATGCAGTTCATCCCGAGCACGTGGCGCAAGTGGGCCTCGGACGGCAACGGCGACGGCTTGGGCGACCCGCAGCAGATCGACGACGCGGCCTTGGCGGCGGCGCGGTACCTGTGCGCGGGCGGGCGGGACATGGCGAGCCCGAGCGGGTGGTGGGCGGGGATCCTGTCGTACAACAACTCGACGGAGTACGCGCAGAAGGTGTTCGGCTTGGCGGACGGGTACGCGAAGGCCGCCCAGGCGGCGCGCAAGCAGGGCTGAGGTCACTCCGGGTCGTTTGGCGGGCCCACCCGTAACCAGACGAGCCCCACCCGATCCCTGGGGGCTGACCCCGGATCCATTCTATCGGCGCCCCCCGACGAAGAACCGGAATCCGGTGCCGGGTGACCGAGCTGTCCACAACCGTCCCGGATTGGGGATTGCTGCCGTTCGCCCGGGCCGCGACCTGCGCTGCGAGCCCGGCCACCCCGGCCACGACCGCGCGACAGCTCTCAGCCGGCCAGTGCTAGCGTCGACTCGTGCCAGACCCTCACCCGCCGGTCGGCTCCCCCTGGGGTCGCCGGATCGCGATCGTCGCGACCTGCCTGGTGAGCCTGCTCGTCTGCTGCGGGCTCGCCTGGTGGCAGTGGGACCGCTTCACCTCCGCGAACGGCACCTTCCAGAACCTCGGCTACGTCCTGCAGTGGCCGCTGTTCGGGCTCTTCCCGGCCTTCATGTTCTGGCGGATCCGCAAACTCCGGCAGAAAGCCGAAAGCGAGCCCCCCGAACCGGCCGCCGTGAAGCCCGAGGTGCCCGCCCCGCGTCCCCGCCCGGACACCCCGGGCACCCCCGTCACGGACGAGGACGCGGAACTGGCCGCCTACAACCGTTACCTGCGTGAACTGCACGCCCGCGACGAGCAGGCAGCAGAGTGAGCAAGAGTGAGGACCACCCGATGACCACCAGCACCGAAGGCGCCCGCACCGCCGCCCCGCTCGCCGGCCCCCTGGTCCGCTTCCGCACCGCCGCCTACGTCACCGGTGTCGGCCTGCTCGGCCTCTGCTTCGTCATGGTGCTGCGGTACGCCTTCGGCAACCCGACGCCGTCCGCGGTCTACTCGCCGATCCACGGCGTCCTCTACATGATCTACCTCGTGCTCACCATCGACCTGGCCATCAAGGCCCGCTGGTCGATCAAGGGCACCGTGCTCGTGCTGCTGGCCGGCTGCGTCCCGTTCGTCTCGTTCCTCGTCGAGCGCCGGGTGACGCACAAGGTCAAGGCCGGGCAGAAGCTGTAACGCGGCGGAACGTCAACGCCACCAGCACCGTGCAGGCCGCGAACGCCGCGGCCGTGGCGAACGCCGCCGTCATGCCGTCGACCGTCAGCTGCGGGCCCGTCGTGGCCGCCGAGCGGGTGACCGAGCCGAACACCGTCACCAGGACGGCCAGCCCGAGCGTGCTGCCGACCTGCTGCATCGTCTGCAGCACGCCGCCCGCGGCGCCCGCGTCCTCGCCCGGCACGGTTGCCATCACGATCACGTTGAGCGGCGCGAACGACAGCCCGGCGCCGAGCCCCATCAGCAGCAGCGGCCCCAGCAGCGCCGGGAAGTACGTGCTGCCGGTGGTGAGGAACGAGAGCCACACGACGCCGGAGACCATCAGGAGCGAGCCGGTGACGGCCATCGGCTTCGGCCCGTAGCGGGGGAGCAGCCGCGGCACGAGCCGGCTCATCGTGAAGATCAGCGCCGCCATCGGGAGGAACGCGAACCCGGTCGCCAGGGCCGCGAAGTGCCGGATGTCCTGCATGAACTGGGTCAGGAAGAAGAACATCGACATCATCGCCATCGGGCCGAGGAAGAAGTTGACGTAGGCCGCGCTGCGGTTGCGGTCGGCGAACAGCCGCAGCGGCACCAGCGGCAGCGCCGTCCTGGCTTCGATGGCGACGAAGCCGGCGAGCAGCACCAGGCCGGCGGCGAGCGAGCCGAGCGTCACCGCGTTGCCCCAGCCGTCGGACGCGGCGTGGGTGAAGGCGAACACGAGCGAGCCGACGCCCAGGGTGCCGGTGATCGCGCCGGGCAGGTCCAGGTGCGCGCGACGGCGTTCGGGCTCGGCCACGAACCGCGGCGCGAGCACGGCGATCGCCAGACCGAACGGGACGTTGATGAACAGCGCGGCGCGCCACGAGATCCACTCGGTGAGCAGGCCGCCGACGATCAGGCCGATCGCGAAGCCGCCGCTGGACATCGCGGAGAACAGCGCCAGCGCGCGGACCCGCGCCTTGGCCTCGGTGAACGTCGTGGTCACCAGGGCCAGCGTGCTCGGGCCCGCCATGGCGGCCCCGACCCCCTGCAGGACACGGGCGGCGATGAGCAGGGCGGCCGAATCGGCGAGGCCGCCGGCCAGTGACGCGAGCGTGAACACGGTGACGCCCGCGACGAACATGCGCCGCCGCCCGAACAGGTCGCCCGCGCGGCCGCCGAGCAGCAGCAGACCGCCGAACACGAGGCTGTAGGCGGTCATCACCCAGGACAGGCCGGTGGCAGAAAACCCCAGGTCGGACTGGATGCGCGGGAGCGCGACGTTCATCACGGTCGCGTCGAGGACGAGCATGAGCTGGCAGGTCAGGATGATCGCCAGGACCAGCCCGCTGCGGTGGGGGCGCGCCGGTGCGGGCGCGCGGTCGAGCGTCTGTTGCGACAAGGAATACTCCCCCGAGGAGTAAGAGAAGAAGCGGAGAGGTTCTCCACTTGCGGGCGATCCGATAATATGGAGAGTGTCTCCGGATGCGCAAGTGAATTCGGAGAATCTCTCCGGTTACCTGAGGAGGCCGGGATGCCGGACACGGAGCGTCCGATGCGCGCGGACGCGCGCCGCAACTACGAGCGCATCGTCGCGGCGGCGAACGACCTCTTCACCACCCAGGGCGCCGACGTGCCGCTGGACGACGTCGCCAAGAAGGCCGGCGTCGGCGCGGGCACCCTCTACCGGCACTTCCCCACGCGGGAGAAGCTCTTCGAGGCGGTCTACCGCGACGAGATCACGGTGCTCGCCGACCGCGCGTTCGCCCTGCACGAGGAGCTGCCGCCGTGGGAGGCCCTCGAGGCGTGGCTGCGCGCCCAGGTCACCTGGGTCGTCGAGCGGCACAAGCTGGCGACGATCCTCAAGGAGTCGATCGACTCCGGGTCGGAGACGTTCCTCTACTGCCAGAAGCGGCTTCGCGAAGCGACGGGGGTGCTCGTCGAAGCGGCGCAGGAAGCCGGGCTGGTCCGGCCGGACGTCGTCGGCGCCGACGTCCTCCGGCTGGGGCACGGCGCCGGGATGGCCGTGCGCAACTGCAGCCCGGAGGACGGCGAGCGCGTGCTCGAGGTGATCCTGGACGGCCTGCACGCCTGACGCAGGCCGCCCGTGGCTCAGCTCCCGATGCCGGTCATCGAGCGGACCTCCATCTCGGCCTGCTTCTCCGCGTCCGCCTTGGGCCGGCCCACCAGCGTCCCGACGAACCCGCACAGGAACGAGAACGGGATCGACACCAGACCCGGGTTCTTCAGCGGGAACCAGGCGAAGTCGATGCTCTTGAAGATCGAGTCCGGTGCGCCCGAGACGACCGGCGAGAACAGCACCAGCAGCAGGCAGGCGATCAGGCCGCCGTACATGCCCCACAGCGTGCCGGTGGTGTTGAACCGCTTCCAGAACAACGAGTACAGCAGCGTCGACAGGTTCGCCGACGCGGCCACGGCGAACGCCAGCGCGACCAGGAACGCGACGTTCTGCCCGTTCGCCAGCACCCCGCCGACGATCGCCAGCGCGCCCACCGCGATCGCGGTCAGCCGCGCCACCCGGACCTCGTCCGCCGGCTCGGCCTTGCCGCGCTTGAAGATGTTCGCGTAGACGTCGTGGGCGAACGAGGCCGACGCGGTGATCGTCAGCCCGGCCACCACCGCGAGGATCGTCGCGAACGCCACCGCGGCGATCACGCCCAGCAGCAGCGTCCCGCCGATGTGCAGCGCCAGCAGCGGCGCGGCCGAGTTCTCCCCGCCCGGCGCGCTCTTGATCTCGTCCGAGCCGACCAGCGCGGCCGCGCCGAAGCCGATCACCAGCGTGCACGCGTAGAAGACGAGCATGCACACGGTGGCCCAGACGACCGAGCGGCGCGCCTCCAGGGAGTTCGGCACCGTGTAGAAGCGCATCAAGAGGTGGGGCAGCGAAGAGAGGCCGAGCACCAGGGCCAGCGCGAGCGACACGAAGTCGAGCTTGGTGGTGTCGTCCTTGCCGTAGGAGCCGCCCGGTTCCAGCAGGTGCCCGCCCAGCGGGCTCTTCTCGGTGGCGGCCTGGAGCAGGTTCGAGAAGCTGAAGCCGTACTTGCCGAGCAGGAACACCGCCATCAGCACGACGGCGAGCATCAGCACGCCGGCCTTGATGATCTGCACCCACGTGGTGCCCTTCATCCCGCCGACCAGCACGTACAGCACCATGACCAGGCCGACCACGCCGATCACCAGCGCCTGCCCGAGCCGGGTGTGGATGTCGAGCAGCAGGGCGACCAGGCCGCCGGCGCCCGCCATCTGGGCCAGCATGTAGAACAGCGAGATGACCAGGGTCGACGTCGCCGCCGCGGCCCGGACCGGGCGCGGCTTCATCCGGAAGCTGATGACGTCGCCCATGGTGAACCGGCCGGTGTTGCGCGTCAGCTCGGCGATCAGCAGCAGGTCGACCAGCCAGGCGACCAGGAAGCCGATGGAGTACAGGAAGCCGTCGTAGCCGTGCACGGCGATCGCGCCCGCGATGCCGAGGAAGGACGCCGCCGAGAGGAAGTCACCGGACAGCGCGATGCCGTTCTGGCGGCCGGTGAAGGCGCTGCCGGCGGCGTAGTAGTCCGACGTCGAGGTGTTCCGGCTGCCGGCCCGGTAGACGACGTACAGGGTGATCGCCACGAAGAGGGCGAACACGACGGTGTTGACGACGGGGTTGCTGGTGGCCGTCCCACCCGCGGCGAGCGCGGTCATCGGCGCTTCCCGTCCACGAGGCCCGCGCGCGCCCGCAGCTCGGCGACCCGCGGGTCGAGCCGGCGGCGGGCGTAGCGCAGGTAGAACCAGGTGATCAGCGCGGTGCTGGCGAACTGGCCGAGTCCGAGCAGGATCCCCACGTTGACCTGGCCGAACACCTTGCGGCTCATGAACTCGTGCGCGTACGCGGCCAGCAGCACGTACGTCATGTACCAGGCGAAGAAGGCGAAGCTCAGCGGGAAGACGAAGCCGCGGAACCGGCGTCGCAGCGAGACGAACTCCGGGCTGGCCTGGATCGCGGGGTAGTCGGGCTCCGGGGGAGCGGCGGGCCGGCGGGGCGGCTCCCCGGCCGGGGCGGACCCGGCGGGCAAGACCGGGAACCGGCTCGTCTCCTCGAGGGCGTTGCCCGGCGCGGGCCGCGCTACGTCGTACATGGGTGCCTCCGGCAGAGTGCCTCCGTGGCGGCGGGCCCCGGGGCGCCTGCGGGGCAGGGGTGCCGGGCCGCCCTTGCGGACTGCGAGGGCACATCGTAACTACGCCATCCGGCGGCTGCCGAAGTGGCCGGACCGTCCGGTCGGTTCGCGGGGCGGTATTCGTTTTCCTGTCGAACACATCGAAAGCGTGACCGGCGACAACGCACTCCGGAGAACTCCGGTAATGCTCCAAAGAATTGTGACTCGTCGTTGTCGGGCACGAAGTCCGTTAGGGCAAACGGGCTAACGCTGCTGGTCGTTCTGCCGAGGTGGTCACCGAAAGTAGCCGAATTGCCGACTTGATCCTGCTCGCGGGTGGTGCGAAGGGTCCCGCGGCCGGTGAAGATCCACTGGTCAGTGTAGGGTTTCGAAAGAAATCACCAGGTCGGGGCCGGGGAACGCGCAACGCCACAACATCGGGCACATCTTGAGACTTGACCCACCCGTTGGTGGTACCGAGTGTAGATCGACCGAGGGATGCTGCTAGCCTGTCTGGGCTAATCGGGTGACGACCGGATGCACTGGGTCCACAGTCCGGTAACCGGAATTGCCTCTTAGCGGGCACTGCGGTGGAATGTCGTGGCCGGTGTCCGGTCGCGAAAGCACTTTTCGCAGGTCAGCGCCCGAACGGGGAAGACAATTGACCGGCACGGCATCGGGGGTACGATTCTTTGGCCCAGCTGACCGCAGCGATCGATTGGCACCGATAAAGTTGATCTCGACCACCGTGCACAACGCAACTTGCGACATGCACGTGCATAGTCCCGCGCGGCAGCGCGCCGGGCACGGGACGGCGAGGCGGTGCCTGCCCGGGAACGGGCGCACGGACGGCCGGGCTGCCGGGGACGAGCGAGGGCGCCGGGGAAGCGGCAGGGCGGGGGCGGCACGGCCGTCCGGCCCGTCGCGCACCGGGACGCCGCGCCGCCGACGCGGATCCATGACGCCGGACAGGGAGTCACTCACGTGACCGTTGCAGGAGAAGGTCAGGTGCCCGTCGGGGAACTGCTCGGCCGAGCGCCCCGGCGGTCGAAGGGGAGGGCCGTGTGGCGCGCGCTGGTGCAGTGGCGCGACTGGAGCCTGCCCGTCAAGCTTTCGGCCGTCACGGTCGTGCCCATCGTCCTCGCCCTCGTGCTGGGCGTCGCGACGATCGCGGCCCAGGTCGGCCGCTCGGACGAGTACCAGCGGCTCGACCGGCTGGTCGCGCTCGGCGGCGGGGTGCGCACGCTGACCGCCGCCCTCCAGCAGGAGCGCACGGTCACTTCGGCGATGCTGACCGCCGGCACCGTCGGCGGCACCCCCGAGCTGGCCGCGGCGCGCAAAGCCACCGACGCCGCGACCGGCCCGTTCACCGCGGAGCAGGCCCGCGCGGCCGAGGTCGAGCCCGGCGTGTCCGGGGCCGCGGGCGCGGCGTCGGCGCAGGTCGGCAACCTCGCCTTCCTGCGCCGCCAGGTCGACGGCGGCCAGCTCGACCCCGCGCAGGCCATCACGGCGTACTCCGCGCTCACCGGGTCCCTCATCAGCCTCGACACCGCGGCCACCGCCGGCGCCGGTGACGGCACCCTCGGCGGCCTGCCCGCCGGGCTGCACGAACTGCTGGTGGCCGGCGAGCAGGTGTCGCTCAGCCAGGCCCTCGTCTCCTACGGCATCGGGCGGGCCGGGCTGACGCCGAGCGAGCTGGCCACCCTGCGCGCCGCCGAGCTGCGGCTCGCCGACCGGCTCGTCGACTTCCGCTCCGCGGCGGGCGACTCGCTGCAGCGCGACTTCGCCGAGATCGCCGAAGGCGCCCAGGCCCAGAGCCGGGCCCGGATGGTCGAAACGGTGCTGAACGCCCAGAGCGGCGCGGTCGACGACGCCTTCCGCGCGCTGCCTGCCGCGGACTGGGCCGCCGCCTCCTCGGCGATGCACACGCAGATCGGCCGGCTCGCCGACCGGCTCGGCGCGTCGGCGTCGCAGACCGCCGCCGACCTGGTCGACGACTCCAGCAGCGGGGCCGGCCTGCTCGCGGTGCTGCTGTTCGCCGCGATGGTGCTGGCCGTCGCGGTCGTCTTCCTCATCACCCGCCAGTTGCTGCGCTCGCTGAAGGTGCTGCGCCGCAGTGCCCTCGACGTCGCCGAGACCGCGCTGCCGGAGGCGGTCCGCAACATCCAGGAGGGCCGGGCGCAGGGCACCGACGTCCAGCCGGTCGGCGTGCACACCGACGACGAGGTCGGCGAGGTGGCGCGGGCCTTCGACAAGGTGCACCACCAGGCGCTGCGGCTGGCGACCGAGCAGGCCGCGATGCGCACCGGCTACGGCAGCGTCTTCGTCAACCTGTCGCGGCGCAGCCAGAGCCTGGTGCAGCGGCAGCTGCAGCTGATCGAGCAGCTCGAGCGGGACGAGGAGGACGCCGATCAGCTGGCGACGCTGTTCCAGCTCGACCACCTCGCCACCCGGATGCGGCGCAACAACGAGAACCTGATGGTGCTCTCGGGTGCCGAGCCGGGCCGCCGGTCCGGGAAGCCGGTGGGCACCACTGACATGCTGCGCGCGGCGGTGTCGGAGATCGAGCAGTACCAGCGCGTCCAGGTGCAGCCGCCGCCCCCGGCCCGGATCGTCGGGTACGCGGCGAGCGACCTGATGCGCCTGGTCGCGGAGCTGCTGGACAACGCCACGGCGTTCTCCGCGCCGGAGACCAGCGTGACGGTGGCCTCCCGGCTGGGCGAGAACGGCTCGCTCGAGATCGACATCCTGGACAAGGGCATCGGGATGAACGAGTGCGAGGTGATCGAGGCGAACACCCGGCTGACCGAGGCCGGGTCGGTCGACCTGGTGACGTCGCGCCGGATGGGCCTGTTCGTCGTCGGCAGGCTGGCCAGCAGGCACCGGATCGGGGTGTCGCTGCACGGCGGCAAGGACATCGTCGGCGTCCGCGCCACGGTCGTCGTCCCGCCGGAGCTGGTGATGCCGGTGACCGACGGCCCGGCGACCGGCCCGATCGGCGCCCTCCAGCAGCACGCGGCGAGCCCGGCGGCGGGCAACCGGCTGCCGCGCCGCCCGGTCAACGGCTCGTCCCGCCCGCGGCCGGTGGTGCCGCAGCAGCCGGCGATGGGCGAGGAGCGGTGGCCGTCGGCGAGCGACCTGGCCGGGCTGTCCGGCGTGCGCCCGCCGTCGGACCTGGAGATCTCCGGGACGGCGCTGTTCGCCCCGATCGAGAAGGACGACGACGTCCCGCCGCAGCGCCCGGCCCTGCCGCAGCTGCCCGCGGTGCTGCCGCTGCCGGGCCGCCCGCCGCGCGCGGACGACCTGCCGGCGGGCAAGGACCTGTTCACGGCCAACGAGACGACGCTCAGCGACTGGTGGCAGGAGGCGACCGCGGGGCAGGAGCCGCCCCCGCCGGCCCCGGCCCCGGACCGCTCCGAGACGACGCCGATCTTCGACGAGATGCTGTCGGCCTGGTTCCGCGAGGACAAGCCGGCCGCCTCCGAGGAAGAGCCGGCCGCCGCACAGGAGACGCCGCCGGAGGAGCGCCGCAGCTGGGACTTCGCCAGCGACGAGAACTTCCGCACGGTCCAGGAGGTGACGAAGAAGGCCGAGCCGACGGCGTTCACGGACGCGGGCCTTCCGCGCCGCCGCCGCGGTGAGCAGCTCCTTCCGGGCAGCGCCACCCCGGCCGTCCCGGCGGCCCCCCAGCCGGCCCCGCCGCGCCCGGACCTCCCGGTCCGCGACCCGGCGGACGTCCGCGGCCGCTTGAGCAGCTTCCAGCAGGGCGTGACCCGCGGCCGCCGCCAGACGGCGGCCCAGCGGTCCCGCCCGGCCCAGCCGACGACACCGGGGACGCCGGTGGGCCCGGGCCTCGGCACGGCCCAGTCGGCAGGCCAGGCGGCCCAGCAGGCCCAGCCGGCGGCCGAGCAGAGCGCGAAGACGGCCTCGCCGGCGGCGGGGCAGGGTGCGGACGCGTCGCAGGCCGCGCAGCGGCTCCGGCCGCAGCCGGCCGCCGCGCAGGGTGCGGAGGCGGGCCAGGGCACGGACGCGTTGCAGGCCGCGCAGCAGCTTCGGCCGCAGCCGGCCGCCGCGCAGGGTGCGGAGGCGGCCGGTCAGGGTGCGGATGCCTCGCAGGTGACCCAGCAGTTCCGGCCCCAGCCGGCGGCCGAGCAGAGCCCGGCCACGGGCCGGCAGGCGGCGGCGCCGGCCACCCCGCAGCAGCCGGGTGCCGCCGAACAGGCCGTCCCGCAGCAGCCGGGTGCCGCCGAGCCGGAACCGGAGCGGGCCGCACCGCAGCCGGCGACCGCCCAGCAGGCGCCGGAAGCCACCACGCCGCCGGACGAGACGAGCACCCGGCCCCCGGCGGGCGGCGCGCTGCCCAGCCGTCGTCCGGCGACCGAGTCCACCTCCGACACCCTCCCGCGGCCCGCCCTCCCGCAGCGCTCCGGCCGTCCGCCCGGCGTCTTCCAGGAGTCCGGGCAGCTGCCGGTCGCCAACGGCCGTCCCGCCGTCCCGCCGTCCGCGCTGCCCGCCCGGAAGCCACCGGAGACGCCCGCTCCGCGCCGCGAAGAGACCGCCGTCGAGGCCACCACCGAGTGGAACTTCGGCACCGACGACGGCTGGCGCGCGGTGCAAGCGGTGTCCCAGTCGGTACCCTCCACCTTCACTTCGGCAGGATTGCCCCGGCGCCGTCGCGGGGAGCAGCTGCTCCCGGGCAGCGCCGGACCGTCCACCGGGGCCACGGCCCCCCGACCACAACGGGACGCACACGACGTGCGCGGCCGCCTGCGGAGCTTCCAGCAGGGCATCGAGCGCGGACGCCACCGCACCGCACAGGCGGCCGAGACCAACCACGAGACCTTGGAGGGTGAATGACCTCGCCGAGTAGCGCGCAGCCGACGCAGAACCAGTTCGGCTGGCTGGTGAACGACTTCGCGGAGCGGGTGCCCGGCGTGGCGCACGCCGTGGTCGTCTCGGCGGACGGCCTGCTGCTGACCGCGTCGAACCGGCTCCCGCTCGACCGGGCCGACCAGCTCGCCGCGGTCGCGTCCGGGCTGGTCAGCCTCACCCAGGGCGCGGCCCGGTGCTTCGAGGCAGGCGCGGTCAACGAGACCGTCGTCGAGATGGAGCTGGGCATCATGGTGCTGATGTCGATCAGCGACGGCTCGTGCCTGGCCGTGCTCGCCGCCCCCAACTGCGACATCGGGCAGGTCGCCTACGAGATGACGATGCTCGTCGACCGGGTCGGTCAGATCCTCACCCCGGAGCTGCGCGCCCAGCTCCAGGGCTCCGGGGGGTCGCTGATCGGCGAACCGGTGGGATGATGGCGCGATGAGCACGGGGTCCGGATTCGACGGCGAACCACCCGGGGGGCACCGCCCCGCCGGGCGTGGGGACGACGGCACGTTCGCCGACGTCCTCAACGGGTTCACGCTGGATTCCGGCCGTGCCCGCCGGAAGCGCAAGAAGAGCAAGGAGTCCCCGCAACCCCCGGCCGCCGGTGCGCACGCGGCCGCGGATCCGCCGGCGCCCGCGCCGTCGGCCGACCAAGGAGATCGTGTGACCTCTTTAGTCTCGCCCCCCGGCAGTACCGACGGGGACAGTCCCAGGCCGGGTGGGCTGTTCGACCCCGGCCCGCCCAGCGGCGAATTCGTCATGCCCGCGGTGTTCGAGCCGCCGCCCGCGCCGGAGGAGCTGACGGCGATCGTCCGGCCGTACGCGCTGACCGGCGGCCGCACCAAGGCCAATTACGCCCTGGAGCTGGAGACACTGATCTCCGCGAAGGACTACGCTGCCACCGGTGGCTTCCCCGAAGTGGCCGCGGAGCAGATCGAGTGCATCTCGATCATGGAAGAGTGCCGGACCCCCCGTTCGGTCGCCGAGATCGTTTCGGCGCTGCGGGTGCCACTGGGCGTGGCCCGGGTGCTGATCAGCGACGCGGCCGACGCGGGGCTGGTCACGGTGCACAAGACGATTACGGGCAATGACGGCGCCGAGGCACATCTGGTGTTGATGGAAAGGGTTTTGAGTGGACTCCGTCGGCTTTAAGGCACCGCGGGACACCGCGCCCCCGACCATGACCTCCGCCAAGATCGTGGTGGCCGGCGGCTTCGGCGCGGGGAAGACGACGTTCGTCGGGTCGGTGTCGGAGATCGTGCCGCTGACCACCGAGGCGATGATGACCGACGCCAGCGTGGGGGTCGACAACCTCGACCACACGCCGGGCAAGTCGACGACCACGGTGGCGATGGACTTCGGCCGCGTCTCGCTGGACGCGGACCTGATCCTGTACCTGTTCGGCACGCCCGGGCAGCAGCGGTTCTGGTTCATGTGGGACGACCTGGTCCGCGGCGCCATCGGCGCGGTGGTGCTGGCCGACACCCGCCGGCTGGCCGACTCGTTCGCGCCGATCGACTTCTTCGAGGACCGCGGGCTGCCGTACATCGTCGGCATCAACACGTTCGACGGCGTGCTGGAGCACGACATCAACGACGTCCGCGAGGCGCTGTCGATCGACCCGAACATCCCGATCGTCCGCTGTGACGCGCGGGACCGCGAGTCGACCAAGCAGACGCTGATCACGCTGGTCGAGTACGCGATGCGGCAGTGGATCGCGCTGCGGGCGGCCAACGCGCGCTGACGGTGGTGGAGCCAAGGCCCGGGGGGACCCCCGGGCCCGGCGCCGCTCACGCACGGCGGTAGCGCAGCAGCACGACCTCGTCGTCGAAGACGCGCGACTGCGCCAGGGTGAGGCCGAGGCGCGCGGTGCCCTCGGCGAACGGCCGCTTGCCGCCGCCGAGGACGACCGGGTGCACGAACACCTGGTACTCGTCGATCAGGCCGCGGGCGGTGAGCTCGGCGGCCAGTTCCGCGCCGCCCATCAGCAGCACGTCCTCGCCCGGTTCGGCCTTCAGGGCCGCCACCGCCGCACCGAGGTCACCGCCGACGACGCGGGTGTTCCAGTCAGCCTTCTCCAACGTCCGCGAGAACACCACCTTCGGCGTCGCCCGCCAGACCGGGGCGAACGCGATGTCGTGCGGGTGGTCCGAGATCGACTCGGCGGTCGGCCAGTACGCGGACATCATGTCCCAGACCTTCCGCCCGTAGGCGAACTCGCCGCAGTGCGCGGTCACCTGCTGCGAGTAGGCCGACAGCTCCGGGCCCAGCACCGGCCAGTCGAACTCGCCGTTCGGGCCTTCGACGCAGCCGTCGAGCGAAGTGTGGACCATGTGGACGATCTCGCGCATTTGCCTCTCCTCCTGGTGGGCTGACCGAGGAGGTCGGAGCCGCGGACGCGGACCGGACACGCGCGCCGGAGAAACTTTCAGTACTCGTCGTGGCGCCGCCACCACGAGCTGGGCGCGTCGTCGCCGCGGCTCTCCTCTTCCCAGGCTTCCTGGCGGCCGAGCGGCGTGACGTCGAGGTAGCGGTGGGAGGCGAGGAACATCTCGCCGCCGCGCCCGGTGGTGAAGTAGGTGCGGTAGACCCGGTCGCCGTCGCGCAGGAAAACGCTGACGCCGAAGCCGGAGCCGACGCCGCAGTCCTCGGTGAAGTCGCTGCCGTGCGCGGACAACCACGGCACGTCCCAGCCCATCCGCGCCTTGTACCGCTCGATCTCGGCCAGGGTGGCGGGCGCGACGACCTTGAGCGTGACGTCGCGGGCGTGCAGGTGGGCCAGGTGCGGCAGGTTGTCGAGGACCAGCGAGCAGCCGGGGCAGCCCGCCTTGTCGCCCGGGTGCAGCATGAAGTGGTAGACGATCAGCTGGCGGCGGCCGTCGAACAGGTCGAGCAGGCTCTGCGTCCCGTCGGCCGAGTCGAACGCGTAGTCCTTGGTGAAGGGCACCATCGGCAGCCGGCGGCGTTCGGCGGCGAGGTGGTCCGCCGCCTTCATGAGCTCCTTCTCCTTGACGAGCAGCGCGTCGCGGGCCGCCTGCCACTGTTCGGGCGAGACGATCTCGGGCAGGGCGTGGTGGGTCGCGGTCATCGGGCGTCCTTTCCTCGGATGAAGCGGGTCAGGTCTTCGAAGCTGGAGGTCCAGCCCTCGTCGTGGCCGTCGCGGTCGGCGACGGTCGGGAAGCCGGTCTGGACGAAGGTCATCTCGGTCTTGCCGTCGAGGTCGGCGAAGCCGATCGTCACGAGGGTCTCGGTGCGCAGGTCGCCCTCGGTGTCCCAGGCGAAGGTGAACACGAGCCGTTCGGGCGCGGTGACCTCGCGGTAGACGCCGTGCATCCAGTGCTCGTCGCCCTCCGGGGAGCGGATGCACGCCCGCCAGGCGCCGCCGGGCCGGGTGGCGAGGGTGACGGCGGAGCCGGTGTAGCCGTGCGGGCCGAGCCAGCTCGCCAGCTGGTCGGGGTCGGTCCAGGCGGCGAAGACGAGCTCGCGCGGGGCGTCGAACACGCGGGTGATGGTGAGGTCAGGCATCGCCGGTCAGCCTCCGCAGGTGGTCCTCGAGGCGGTCGAACCCGTCGTCCCAGAACCGGCGGTAGGTCGCGACCCAGTCCGCGACGTCCTCCAGCGGCTTGGCTTCCAGCCGGCAGGGCCGCCACTGGCGGGTGCGGCCGCGGGTGATCAGGCCGGCTTCTTCGAGGACCTTCAGGTGCCGGGACACCGCGGGCAGGCTCATCGGGAGCGGCTCGGCGAGCTCGTTCACCGTCGCTTCGCCTGCCGAGAGGCGCGCGAGGATGGCGCGGCGCGTCGGGTCGGCGAGGGCCGAGAACGTCCGGCTCAGCGTGTCGGTCATTTCACCATCCTGTTAATTAACGAACTCATTAAATACAGGCCGGAGCAGGCGGGTGTCAAGGTTCTCCGGGGCTGCCGTGAGAGCCGCGTCACTGGTCCTCGGGTTTCCAATAGTAGGAAGTCAAAGTATTTTGGAGGGATGAGCAGCGAGCTGTACCGCCCCGTGCACCCCGTCCGCTTCGTGACCGCGTCGAGTCTCTTCGACGGGCACGACGCGTCGATCAACATCATGCGGCGGATCCTGCAGTCCCAGGGCGCGGAAGTGGTCCACCTCGGCCACAACCGGTCGGTCGACGAGGTCGCCACGGCGGCCATCGCCGAGGACGTCCAGGGTGTCGCCATCTCTGCTTACCAGGGTGGGCACGTCGAGTACTTCTCCTACCTGGTCGAGCTGCTGCGCGAGCGCGGCGCCGGGCACATCAAGGTCTTCGGCGGCGGGGGCGGGGTGATCGTGCGCGAGGAGATCGAGCTGCTGCACTCGCGCGGCGTCGCCCGGATCTTCTCGCCCGAGGACGGCTACGAGATGGGCCTGCCGGGCATGATCAACTTCATGATCAAGGCCTGCGACGTCGACCTCGCGGCCGAGGCGCCCTCGCTGGACAAGGTGCTTTCCGGGGACGTCGCCGCGCTCTCGCGGGTCATCACCCAGCTGCAGGCTTCGCAGCTGCCCGGCGATCTGCTGGGCGGGATCACCGAGGCCGCGGGCAAGCGGGAGGTGCCGGTGCTCGGCATCACCGGCACCGGCGGCTCGGGCAAGTCGTCGCTCACCGACGAGCTGATCCGCCGCTTCCGCCTCGACCAGGAGGACAAGCTGCGGATCGCGGTGCTCGCCGTCGACCCCTCGCGGCGCAAGGGCGGCGGCGCGCTGCTCGGCGACCGCATCCGGATGAACTGCCTCGACGGCTCGCCGGTCTACTTCCGCTCTCTGGCCACCCGCACGACGTCGGGGGAGATCCCGGCCGGCCTGAGCGAGTCGATCCTGGCCTGCAAGGCCGCCGGGTACGACCTGGTGATCGTGGAGACGCCGGGGATCGGCCAGGGCGACGCCGGCATCGTCGACTTCGTGGACGAATCGCTGTACGTGATGACGCCGGAGTTCGGCGCCGCGTCGCAGCTGGAGAAGATCGACATGCTCGACTTCGCCGACGTCGTCGCGATCAACAAGTTCGAGCGCCGCGGCGCCGAGGACGCCCGCCGCGACGTCGCGCGCCAGCTGGTGCGCAACCGCGAGGCCTTCTCGTCGGCGCCGGAGGACATGCCGGTGTACGGCACGAGCGCGGCGAAGTTCAACGACGACGGCGTCACCGCGCTGTACCAGCACCTGCGCGGCATGCTCGCCGAGCGGGGCCTCGGCGTGTCCGCGGGGACGCTGCCGCAGGTCGAAGGCAAGGTGTCCACGGACGCCTCGACGATCATCCCGGGCAACCGGTCCCGGTACCTGGCCGAGATTTCCGACACCGTGCGCGGTTACCACGCGAAGACGCAGGCGCAGGTCGCCGCGGTCCGCAAGCGTGATGCACTGGCCCTCGCGCGCGAAGAACTGGCCAAGGCGGACGCGTCGACCGACGCGCTGGACGGCCTGCTCGCCGCCGCGGAGTCCGATGTGGACGGCGAGTCGGCAAAGCTCCTCGAGCGGTTCCGGTCGCTCGCCGAGGAGTACCGCCAGGACGAGCTGGTCGTGAAGATCCGCGACAAGGAGCTGCGCACGCAGCTGTGGCGCGACACGCTGTCGGGCAACCGGATCCCGCGCGTCGCCCTGCCGCGGTACGCCGAGTCCGGCGAGCTGCTGTCGTTCCTGCGCCGCGAGAACCTGCCGGGCTACTTCCCGTACACCGCGGGCGTGTTCCCGTTCAAGCGCGACGGCGAGGACCCGGCGCGGATGTTCGCCGGCGAGGGCGACGCGTTCCGCACCAACCGCCGGTTCAAGCTGCTGTCGGCCGATTCCGAAGCCAAGCGGCTGTCCACGGCGTTCGACTCGGTGACCCTCTACGGCCACGACCCCGACACGCGTCCCGACATCTACGGCAAGGTCGGCACGTCGGGCGTGTCCATCGCGACCCTCGACGACATGAAGGTCCTCTACGACGGCTTCGACCTGACCGCGCCGAACACGTCGGTGTCGATGACCATCAACGGCCCGGCGCCGACGATCCTGGCCTTCTTCCTCAACACGGCGATCGACCAGAAGCTGACGGCGTTCCGCGAGGAGCACGGGCGCGAGCCGTCCGACGCCGAAGCCGCCGAGCTGCGCGAATGGGTGCTGAAGAACGTCCGCGGCACGGTGCAGGCCGACATCCTCAAGGAAGACCAGGGCCAGAACACCTGCATCTTCTCCACCGAGTTCAGCCTCCGGATGATGGCCGACATCCAGGAGTGGTTCATCGAGCACGGCGTGCGGAACTTCTACTCGGTGTCCATCTCCGGGTACCACATCGCCGAGGCCGGGGCGAACCCGATCTCGCAGCTGGCGTTCACGCTGTCCAACGGCTTCACCTACGTCGAGTCGTACCTCGCGCGCGGCATGGACATCGACGACTTCGCGCCGAACCTGTCGTTCTTCTTCTCCAACGGCATGGACGCGGAGTACTCGGTGCTCGGCCGGGTGGCGCGGCGGATCTGGGCGGTCGCCATGCGCGAGCGCTACGGCGCGAACGAGCGGTCGCAGAAGCTCAAGTACCACGTGCAGACGTCCGGGCGGTCGCTGCACGCGCAGGAGATGAGCTTCAACGACATCCGGACCACACTGCAGGCGCTGTGCGCGCTGTACGACAACGCGAACTCCTTGCACACCAACGCGTTCGACGAGGCGATCACGACGCCGTCGGAGTCGTCGGTGCGCCGCGCGATGGCCATCCAGATGATCATCAACAAGGAGTGGGGCCTGTCGAAGAACGAGAACCCGCTGCAGGGTTCGTTCGTCATCGACGAGCTGACCGACCTGGTCGAGGAGGCCGTGCTGGCCGAGTTCGACCGCATTTCCGAGCGCGGCGGCGTGCTGGGCGCGATGGAGACCGGGTACCAGCGCGGCAAGATCCAGGACGAGTCGATCCTGTACGAGCGCAAGAAGCACGACGGCTCGCTGCCGATCATCGGCGTCAACACCTTCCGCAACCCGCACGCGGGGGAGGAGGACGTCGAGGTCGAGCTGGCCCGGGCGACCGAGGACGAGAAGAAGTCCCAGCTGGACCGCCTCGCGGACTTCCAGCACCGCCACCACGAGGAGGCCCAACAGGCCCTCAAGGCCCTGAGGGAGGCGGCCACCCGCGGCGGCAACCTGTTCGGGGTGCTGATGGACGCGGCCCGGGTGTGCTCGCTGGGCCAGATCACGGAGGCGTTCTTCGAGGTCGGCGGCCAGTACCGGCGCAACGTCTAGCGGCGTACCGCCTTCAGCCGCCACACCGGGACCAGGACCCGGCCGTCCGCGTCGGTGCGCAACCGGCGTCGGCCAGCGCGACGACCCCGGGCTGCGGGGCACCGAGGTCCCACGGCCGCGCCTTATTCAACGTACGGTGAGATCACTTCATCCTGCACCCGATGTCACCCCGGTGGTAGTCCTGGAGACATGAAATTCGGGATCTCGACGTTCGTGACCGACGAGGGCATCCGGCCGGACGTGCTGGGCGCGGCGCTGGAAGAGCGCGGCTTCGACTCGCTGTGGCTGGCCGAGCACTCGCACATCCCGGTGAGCCGGGAAAGCCCGTACCCGGGCGGCGGCGACCTGCCGCGCGTGTACTACCGCACGCTGGACCCGTTCGTGGCGCTGACCGCCGCGGCGACGGCGACGTCGGAGCTGCTGCTCGGCACCGGCATCGCCCTGCTGATCCAGCGCGACCTGATCCACACGGCCAAGGAGGTCGCGTCGCTGGACCTGATCTCCGACGGCCGCGCGCTGTTCGGCGTCGGCGTCGGCTGGAACCGCGAGGAGATGCGCAACCACGGCACCGACCCGAAGACCCGCGGCGCGCTGATCGACGAGCAGCTGGCCGCGCTCAAGGAGATCTGGACGAAGGACGAGGCGGAGTTCCACGGCGAGCACATCGACCTCGACCCGATCTTCAGCTGGCCGAAGCCGGTCCAGAAGCCGCACGTCCCGATCTACATCGGCGGCGAGAGCGAAGCGGCGCTGAACCGCCTGGCCAAGTACGGCGACGGCTGGCTCCTCCGTGGCTACACGAAGTACCAGGAGGCCCAGCGGGTGCGGGGCTGGCTGGCGGACCAGGGCCGCGAAGACGTCAAGTTCGCGGTGTTCGGCGGCCCGACGACGCCGAAGGTGATCGACGGCTTCCGCGAGGCCGGCGTCGAGCGGTACACGTTCCTGCTGGACACGCTGCCGGAAGCGGAGACGCTCAAGGCACTGGACGAGCTGGCGGAGGTGGCCGCCGCACACCGCTGACGCCCGCGCCCGGCACCGGAAACCGTCGGTGCCGGGCGATGGAGTGGAACCGGGGGGCGCCCCCGCGGGCGAGGGTGCGGCGGCTACTTGCTGGGCAGCAGTCGCATCGCCGGCCACGCCGATGCCGAGGCTCACGGCGTGGATCCGGACCGTGTGCCAGCGGCGAAGACCGTGCGGCAGCTTGCCGTCGCGGTAGTCGACGTGCTGGTCCCAGTCGCAGACCTGGGCCAGGCGTCTTCCAGGCGGGCGGAGTGCCGGAGCAGGGCTGCGCCGGTACTCCACGGCGGTCCACCCCGCGGTCGCTTCGATGATGCCGTCGCGGTCGTGCGTCCGCGGGTCGAGCACGCCGAGCAGGGCCTGCTCGACCAAGCTCCCCGAGCGCGCGGCCGGCGTCGGTGACGTGGGGCGAGCACATGCCCGCGCGTCCAGCCGGACAGCAGCGGCGACGGCGCCAGGACCTGCTCGTCGGTCAGCCGTCCAGCGTGTGGTGGAATCGGGGGCGCCCCCGCGGTTCAGACGGCGGCTACCTGCTGGGCAGCAGTCGCACCGCCGGCTACGCCGATGCCGAGGTCCACGGCGTGGACCCAGACCCAGGCGACCGGGATCACTTGTCCAGCAGGAGGTGCACCGACAGTTCGAGGCGGTTCGCCACGTCGGCCGCCGAGGCGCGGCGGGTCACCCAGGCCACCAGGTTCGCCATCCAGACGTCCGCGACCACGTGGAAGATGTCCCGGTCGGCCTCGGCCGGCTCCGCGATGCCCATCGCCTTGGCGAACATGTTCTCCATCAGCCGCCCGACCTGCTCGACCTCGGCGGCGGCGGACGTGTCGGCGAACATGAACGCGCGCACCATGGCCTCGGTCAGGTGCGGGTCGCGCTGCATCATGCGCGTGTTGCGGCCGAGGACGAACATCAGCCGCTCGGCGGGTGTCTCGCCCGGGATGGCCTGGCGCTCCAGCTTCTCCTGCGCGCGCTCGAACTCGCGGGCCAGCCCGGAGACCAGCAGGTGGATCTTCGAGGGGAAGTACCGGTACAGCGTCCCGAGCGCGACGTCGGCCTTCTCGGCGACGGCCCGCATCTGGACGGCGTCGTAGCCGCCCTTCGAGGCGAGCGCGAGGGTGGCGTCGATGATCCGGCGGCGGCGGTCGCGCTGGGCGGCCGAGCCGAGCTCGTCGGCCCCGATCGCGCTCAGGCCGTTGCCGCGGGCCTTGGTCTTGCCTGGCATCGGCATTCCCCCGTCCTTCGGAACTTGTTCCAGTTCAAGACGTAGATTACCTGTCCTGGCGAACCTCGCGACAATTGACCCACTGGCCGGAAAACTGTAACACGTTCTACACTCGTGAGTAGTGTCCCGTCCTGCGAGGAGGCCCCATGCCGGTCGCGCTCAGCGAGGAACAGATCGCGCTGGCCGAGGCGATCCACGCCTGGTCCGCCGCGCACGCCCTGAGGAAAGGGGTGCCCGCCGGCTTCGCGGAGCTGGGCCTCTTCGGCGTCGCCCTGCCCGAAGAGGTCGGCGGGGCGGGTGGCAGTTTCGCCGACCTCGCCGCGGGGCTCGCCGCGGCGGCCGAAGAACTCGTTCCGGGGCCCGTGCTGAGCACCGCACTCGCCGGTCTCCTGCTCGCCGACGTCCCGGACGCGAAGGAGCTCCTCCCCGCCCTCGCCGAGGGCGAAGCCACCGCCGCGGTGCTGCTCGAGCCCGTGTCCCTCGAGGACGGCGTCAGCGGGCCCGTACCCGGGGCGCAGCCGGACGCCTGGCTGCTCGTGCCGGTCGACGGCGGCCACGTCCTGCTCGCGCCCGGGACGCCCGGCGTGACCGTCGAGCCGCTGGACGCGTTCGACTTCTCGCGTCCGCTGGCGCGCGTCCGCTTCTCGGGAGTCCGTGCCGAGCCCCTCACCTTGCCGCCGGTCGCCGAACTGGCCGCGACCCTGGCGGCGGCCGAGGCGGCGGGCGTGGCGCGGCGGTGCCTGACCATCGCCGTCGAGTACGCCAAGGTCAGGGAGCAGTTCGGCAAGCCCATCGGGGCGTTCCAGGCCGTCAAGCACCTGTGCGCCGAGATGCTCTGCCGCGCCGAAGCCGCCGAAGCGCTGGCCTGGGACGCCGCGTCCGGGCAGCACCCGCTTTCGGTGGCGAGCGCGGCCGTGGTGGCACTGGACGCGGCCGTCGCCAACGCCAAGGACTGCATCCAGGTCCTCGGCGGGATCGGCTTCACCTGGGAGCACGACGCCCACCGGTACCTGCGCCGGGCGGTGGCCCTGCGGCAGTGGCTCGGCGGGGCGTGGCGGCGGCGGGCGGCGTCGCTGGCGCTGTCCGGGAGCGAGCGCACGCTGGGCGTCGACGTCGGCGACGATCCCGCGCTGCGGGCCGAGGTCGCCCGGATCGCCGCGCTGCCCGCCGACGCGCAGCGTGTCGCGCTGGCCGACGCGGGGCTGCTGACGCCGCACTGGCCGGCGCCCTACGGCCGGGGCGCCGACGCCGCGGAGCAGCTGCGGATCGACGCAGCGCTGGCTGCCGCGGGCGTCCGGCGTCCGGACCTGGTGATCGGCGCGTGGGCGGTGCCGACGATCCTCCAGCACGGCAGCGACGAGCAGCGCGAGCGGTTCGCCCGGCCCACCCTGCGCGGCGAGCTCACCTGGTGCCAGCTGTTCAGCGAGCCCGGCGCGGGATCCGACCTGGCGGCGCTGCGGACGGCGGCCCGGCGCGTCGACGGCGGCTGGCGGCTGTCCGGGCAGAAGGTGTGGACGTCGCTGGCCCGCGAGGCCGACTGGGGCATCTGCCTGGCCCGCACCGACCCGGACGCGCCCAAGCACAAGGGCATCACGTACTTCCTCGTCGACATGCGCGCCGAGGGGATCACGACGCGGCCGCTGCGGGAGATCACCGGCGAGGCGGTGTTCAACGAGGTGTTCCTCGACGACGTGTTCGTGCCGGACGCCGACGTCGTCGGCCCGCCGAACGGCGGCTGGCGGCTGGCGCGCACGACGCTGGCCAACGAGCGGGTGGCCATCGGGAGCGGTTCGGCGGTCGGGGAGAGCGTGCAGACGCTGGTGTCCACTGTGGACGCCTCGGCGCTGGACGACGTCGCCATGGACCGGCTCGGCGCGCTGGTCGCGGACGGCGTCGCGGGTTCGGTGCTCGACCTGCGGGCGGCGCTGCGCCGGCTGGAGGGGCAGGACCCGGGCGCGGAGTCGAGCGTCCGGAAGCTGCTCGGCGTGCAGCACCGGCAGGACGTGGCCGAGTTCGCGCTGGAGCTGGCCGGCTCGGGTGCCTTGCTCGCCGACGGCCCGGCCCAGCACGAATTCCTGCTCACCCGCTGCCTTTCCATCGCCGGCGGCACCACGCAGGTCCTGCGTTCCCTCACGGCCGAACGCCTCCTCGGCCTGCCCCGCGGCTGATGCCCCGCCGATCACGCGTGATGCCTCTCCGATCACGCGTGAAGCCCCGCGGCGCACGGGTGGGTTGCGTAGCGCAACGGTGCGAAAGGACCGTTCGCGCCGTCGGGGGCAAAACTGTCGGGGTCGTGTTCTAGCGTTGCGGTCGTGGAGTTCAGCGCAGACACCCAGGCCACCTACCTCCCCGCGGATCCCCCGCGGGACGGGGTGCTGGCCCTGTGGGGCGAGGACGTGGCCGGCGGGACCACGATCGAGCTCGTGCTGCCCCGCGGAGCCAAGTTCGCGCGGACGAAGGTCGAGGCCGAGCTGGTGCCGCTGGAGCGGGCGCTGCCCCGGCTGCTGTCGGTGGGGGAGGAGGCCAGCCCGGCGGTCGCGGCGTGGTCGGCGGCCGTCAACGCGGGGGTGAACCTGGTCGCCCGCGGGCGGCTGCGCCCGGCGGCGTCACCGGGCGGGGCGGCGGCCTGGCGGATCGGCCCGCTGGACGCCGCCGACGAGGAACTGCTGCGGGGGCTGGCGGGCGCACTGCCCCCGGAGGCGTACGCGCTGCCGCTGACCGGGTTGAAGCGGATCCGCCTGCACTCGCCGGACTCCCTGGTCCGCGCGTTGTGGGACGCGACGGCCGACCTGCTGGTCCGCAGCCCGGCCGCCCCGGTGGGGGTGGGCGATCCGGCGTTCGCGGCGCGCGAACCGGCGTTGCTGGGCCCGGATGGCGCGGCGTGGCTGGCGGAGCTGGAGGCCCGCGAGCCCCGCGGCGTCCAGGTGCTCCTGCGGGTCGAGGGCGTGGACGACGAGTCGTTCGCCGGGGTGCTGGCGGTGCGCAGCATGGCGGAGCCGAGCCTGGTGGTGGAGGCGGCAACGCTGTGGGACGCACCGGACGCGGTGCTGAACCGCCTCGGCGACCAGGTCGAGACGCAGCTGCTGCTGGGCTTGCGGCGGGGAGCGCGGGCGTGGGCGCCGCTGGGCCGGGTGCTGACCCAGTCGACACCGGCTTCGCTGGCGTTGTCCGACGAAGAGGTGGTCGACCTGCTCACCGACGGCGCCAGGGAGCTGGGTGGCGCCGGCATCGAGGTGCTCTGGTCGAAGGGCCTGTTCGCGGGCGAGGTGAAGGCCCGCGCGAGCGCGACCCAGGCACCGGCGAGCGTCACGGAGGCGGAGTTCGCGTTGCGTTCGCTGCTGGAGTTCCGCTGGCAGCTCAGCCTGGGCGGCGAGCAGCTGACGGAGGCCGAGGTGGCGGCCCTGGCCGAGGCGAAGAGGCCCCTGGTCCGCCTGCGGGGGCAGTGGGTCCGGGTGGATACGCAGCTGCTGGCCCGGGTCCGCGGCCGGACCCGCAAGCTGGACGCGGGCGAGGCACTGGCGGCGGCCTTGACGGGCGAGCTGGAGGTGGACGGCGAGAGCGTGGAATTCGCCGCCCCGCCCGCGCTGGGTGGGCTGGCCGCACGCATCCGCGACCGAGGGGAGGCGGCGGTCCCGACCCCACCGGGGTTGCAGGCGACGCTGCGGCCGTACCAGCAGGCGGGGTTGTCGTGGCTGGCGACGATGACGGGCCTGGGATTGGGCGCCTGCCTGGCCGACGACATGGGCCTGGGCAAGACGATCCAGCTGATCGCCCTGCACCTGCACCGGCGCGAGCTGGCCAGGGCCGGTGGGCTGGGGTCGGGCCCGGAGCGGTTGCCGGAGGCGATCGAAGCGGAGGTCGAGCTGCAACCGGGAGAGGGGCAGCCGAGGGCGAGCACCCGGGCGGTGGTCGAGGCGCCATCGGCGCTTGGCGGCGAGCGGGCCGGCGAGGCGACTCGATCGGCGGCCGAGCTGCAACCGGGAGAGGGGCAGCCGAGCGCGAGCACCCAGGCGGTGGTCGAGGCGCCATCGGCGCTTGGCGGCGAGCGGGCCGGCGAGGCGACTCGATCGGCGGCCGAGCAGCAACCGAGCGAAGGGCAGCCGAGCGCGAGCACCCAGGCGGTGGTCGAGCTGTCCCCAGCCCTCGGCGGCGAGCGGGCCGGCGGAGTGACTCGATCGGCGCTCGAGCCACTGCCTGCTGAAGGGCGCCATGGCGAGGCGGCCGAGCCGCGGCCCGGCAAGGGGCAGGCCGGCGGACCGCAGACCGAGCCGCCGATCGGCGAGCAACCGGCGGCCGCTCCATCGCCGGCGGCCGAGCCCCTTCCGGCCGGCGATCGCGAGTCGATGCCTCCGAGCGGCGAACCCCTCCCAGCGGCCGGCGGCGGTGGGCCGACCCTCGTCCTCTGTCCCACCTCCCTCCTCGGCAACTGGGAACGCGAGTTCGCCCGCTTCGCCCCGGAAATCCCCGTCCGGCGGTTCCACGGCGGCCGCCGCCACCTCGACGACCTCGCCCCCGACGAGGTCGTCCTCGCCACCTACGGCGTCCTCCGGCGCGACCGCGCCACGCTGTCCGAAGTGGACTGGGGCCTCATCGCCGCCGATGAAGCGCAGCACGTCAAGAACCCGCTCTCCGCCACCGCCAAAGAGCTGCGCAAGATCCCCGCCCAGGCCAAGGTCGCCCTCACCGGCACCCCCGTCGAAAACCGGCTCACCGAACTCTGGTCCATTGTGGACTGGACCACCCCCGGCCTGCTCGGCCCGCTCGACCGCTTCCGCCGCACCGTGGCGCGCCCGATCGAACGCGACCGCGACAAGGCCGTCACCGCTCGGCTCGCCGCCACCGTCCGGCCGTTCCTCCTCCGGCGGCGTAAGACCGATCCGGACATCGCCCCGGAACTGCCGCCGAAGACCGAGACCGATCGGTTCGTCCCGCTCACCGCCGAGCAGACCACGCTCTACGAAGCCGTCGTGCGGGAAAACCTCGCCGAAATCCGGGAAACCAAGGGCATCGAACGGCGCGGGCAGGTCCTGAAGCTGCTCACCGAGCTCAAGCAGATCTGCAACCACCCCGCGCAGTTCCTCAAAGAACCGCACGGCGCGCTCACCGGCCGCTCCGGCAAGCTCGCGGCGTTCGAAGAACTCCTGGACGTCATCCTCGACGAAGGCGAAAGCGTCCTGGTCTTCAGCCAGTACGTCCAGCTCTGCCGCCTGCTCGAACGGCGCCTGAAAGACCGCGGCCTGCCCACCGAACTGCTCTCCGGCGACAGCTCCCCGGCGAAGCGGCAGGACATGGTCGACCGGTTCCAGGCCGGCGAAATCCCGGTCTTCCTGCTCTCCCTCAAGGCTGGCGGCGTCGGGCTCAACCTGACCCGCGCCACCCACGTCATCCACTACGACCGCTGGTGGAACCCGGCGGTCGAAGACCAGGCCACCGACCGCGCCTACCGGATCGGGCAGGACAGGCCGGTCCAGGTGCACCGGCTGATCGCCGAAGGCACCCTCGAAGAGCGGATCGCGCAGGTCCTGGAAAAGAAACGCGGTCTCGCCGAGTCGATCGTCGGGGCCGGGGAAGACTGGATCACCGAACTGTCCGACGACGAGCTCGCCGACCTCGTCCGGCTCGGGAGCGGGTGATGCCGCCGAGGCGCAACTTCGGCACGACGTGGTGGGGCCGCGCCTGGGTCGAGGCCCTGGAACAACGCGCGAAGCTCGACCCGAACCGGCTGCCCCGCGGGCGGACGTACGCGCGCAAGGGCACCGTCAGCGAGCTGCACTTCGGGGCCGGCGGGATGACGGCGTGGGTGCGCGGCAGCCGGCCGGAGCCGTACAAGGTGACCATCACCATGCGCACCTTCACCGACGGCGAGTGGGACACCCTGCTCGGCGTGGTCGGCACCCAGCTCGGCCACGCGGCCGCACTGCTCGACGGCGAGCTGCCCGGCGCGCTCACCGAACAGGCGCGCGAGGCGGGCGTCGACCTGCTGCCCGGCCCCGGCGACCTGCGGCCGCGGTGCTCGTGCCCGGACTCGGCGAACCCCTGCAAGCACGTCGCCGCGGTGTACTACCTGGTCGCCGACGAGGTGGACCGGGATCCGTTCACGCTCTTCCTGCTGCGCGGACGGCCGCGGTCGGACGTGCTGGCCGAGCTCCGCGCCCGCCGGTCGCCGGCCCGCAGCGAGAAACCGACGCTCCCGAAGCCCGCCGACGAGGGCCTGACCCCGCGGGCGGCCTACGCGCGAAAACCGGGTGCGATCCCCGCCCTGCCGCCACCACCGCGGGTACCCGGGCCGCCGGCGGTCCTGGACCTCGACCCGCCCCCGGCCACCGGCTGGACGGCGGCGGCCCTCTCGGCCCTCGCGGCGGACGCGGCCGCCCTGGCCCGAGACCTGCTGGCCGGCGGCCCGGCCCCGGCGGAGCTGACGTTCGAGGAAGACCTGGCCCGCCGCGCGGCCGGCCGCACGAGCGCGGAGATCACCGCACTGGCCACGGCGGCGGAGGTGTCCCCGAAGGACCTGGCCCGCTGGGCCGAGGCCTGGCGCGAAGCCGGCCGCGGCGGCCTCGCCGCCCTGCGCGAGACCTGGCAGCCAGGGCCGGGCCCGATGGCCGAAGGGCAGGAAATCCTGGCGGACACGGGAAAGCCGACACTGTGGCGAAACCGCCTCACGCAAGGAGAGCTGCAGCTGCGCTACGGCCGTGACGGACGCTGGTACCGCTTCGTCCGCGAAGGAGCCGAGTGGCGCCTCGACGGCCCACCCTCGGCGAGCCCGCTGGACCTCGTCTACTGAGCCTGCTGACCGTCGGAAACCCGCTCGGCCTTCCAGGTGTTGTACGTGTGGTCCAGGAACCGCGCCACGCCGCGGACCACGTGCGCCGACCGCACCGACGTGAACACGTCGAACGCGTGCTGCGCCCCCGCCAGCTCCGCGTACGCCACCGGCTGCCGGGACTTCTCCCGCAGCCGCGCGACGAACTCGCGCGCCTCCCGCACCGGCACCAGCGAATCGTCGCGGCCGTGGATCACGAAGAACGGCGGGGCGTCCGTCGTGATCCGGTCCAGCGGGGACGCCGCGATGTAGTCGTCCAAGTGCGCCACCGGGTCGCGGTCCGGGGCGAACACGCGGCGGGCGATCAGGGTCTCCAGCCGGTACTTGCTCGCCGGTGCACCGGACGTCGCCGCGAAGTCGTACACGCCGTAGTGGGGGACGCACGCCTGGACGCTCGTGTCCACGTCCTCGAACGACGGCTGCAGCGCCGGGTCGTTCTGGGACAGCGCCAGCAACGCCGACAGGTGCCCGCCCGCCGAACCGCCCGTCACCGCCACGAACCGCGGGTCGCCGCCGTAGGAGGCGATCGACGAGCGGATCCAGGCCAGTGCCTGCTTCGCCGCGACGATGTGCGCCGGCCAGCGGTGGGCCGGCGCGAGGGGGTAGTTGATCGCGACGCACACCCAGCCCCGGCGGGCCAGGTAGCGCATCAGCGGCCTGCCCTGCTCCTCCTTGTTGCCGATCACCCACGCGCCGCCGTGGACCTGCAGCAGCACCGGCGCGCCCGCAACGTCCTCGAGGGGCCGGTACACGTCCAGCAGGAACCGCTTGCCGCCCGGGGCGTACGCGATGTTGCGGTCGACCCGGACGTCCGGGGCGCCCATCCGGAACGGCAGCGCCAGCTCGCCCCACGGCAGGCCCAGATCGGACCGGCCCAGCTCCGACGCGTAGTCCGCACCCAGAGCCGACCTGAGCGCCTCCTCGATCTCCTCGCGGGCGCCGTGGCCGGTGCGGACCAGCGCGGCCAGCCCCGCGGCGGACGCCGCCGCCATCGCCAGGCCCGCCTTCGTCGACCGGTCGCCCACACCGTGGCGGGCCACGTGGACCAGGGAATCCGCCGCCGTCAGCGCCATGAGCTGGGGTGCCAGCTCGCCGGTCAGCCAGCCGGCGAAGAACACCGGGATCGTCGTGGACCGCGCCCGCAGCGGGCGGAGCGCGTTGGCGGTGAGACCGAGCTGGACCGCGCGACGGATCAGGAAATTCGGCTGCACCACCGCGATGATACCGGCGAGTAGGGTGACGCGCCGCTCACTGGACGTGGCTTACCCTGGGCGGCATGCAGAGACTGAGCGGCCTCGACGCGAGCTTTCTCTACCTGGAGACGTCGTCGCAGGTCCTGCACGTCTGCGGGCTGCTGGTCCTCGACGGGTCGACCGTCCCCGGCGGCTACTCCTTCGCGAAGTTCCAGGACCGGCTCGAGGAACGCGTCCGGGCGATCCCGGCGTTCCGCCGCAAACTGCACAACCCGCTGTGGAACCTCAGCCACCCCGTGTGGGTCGAGGACGAGGAGTTCGACCTCGACCACCACGTGCACCGCATCGGCGTGCCCGCTCCCGGCGACCGCGCCGAGCTGGCCGCGCTGTGCGCGCACATCGCCGGGCAGCAGCTCGACCGGGCGCACCCGCTGTGGCAGCTCTACGTCATCGAAGGCCTCGCCGACGGGCAGCTCGCCGTGCTGCTCAAGATGCACCACGCGAGCGTCGACGGCGTGAGCGGGGCCAGCCTGATCACCCACCTGGCCGGGCTCGAGCCGGACGCGCCGATGCCGGCGGTCGAACAGCCGCGCAACACCGGGCTGCCGTCGCCGCTGGACCTGCTGCGGTCCGGGGTCGGCAGCGTCGTGAAGCGGCCCGCCGAGGTCGCCCGGCTGCTGCCCGACCTGCTCGGCCTGATGCCGCGCTGGGTCGGCCGGGCGTTGCGCGGCAAGGGGATGCCGGTCCCGTTCACCGCGCCGCGGACCTCGCTCAACGGCACGATCACCGGCCACCGCAGCGTCGCCTTCGCCCAGCTCGACCTCGCCGAGATCAAGGACGTCAAGAACGCCTTCGGCGTCACGGTCAACGACGTCGTGCTCGCGCTCGTCGCCGGCGCGCTGCGCGAGTTCCTCGCCGAACGCGGCGAGCTGCCGGAGGACCCGCTGGTCGCCACCGTCCCGGTGTCGGTGCACGACCGGACCGAGCGCGACCACGGCAGCAACAAGGTTTCCGCGTTCTTCGCCTCCCTGCCGACCCACCTGGCCGACCCGGCCGCGCGGGTGTTCTTCCTCGCCGAGGCCAACCGGCGCTCGAAGGACCACCACCACGACATCGACGCCGACATGCTGCAGGACTGGGCGCAGTTCTCGGCCGCGACGGCGTTCGGGCTCGCCGTGCGCGCGTATTCGGCACTGCGCCTGGCCGAAAAGCACCCGGTGGTGCACAACCTGGTCGTCTCGAACGTGCCCGGGCCGCCGATGCCGCTGTACTTCCTCGGCGCGCGGATCACCGGCTTCTACCCGCTCGGCCCGGTCTTCCACGGCGCCGGGCTGAACGTCACCGTGCTGTCGAACGCGGGGACGGTGCACGTCGGCCTGCTCGGCGCCCGTGAGCTGGTCAAGGACCTGTGGCCGCTCGCCGACGCGCTCCCGGACGCGCTCGCCGAGCTGCTCAAGGCCGCGGGCTGAGCACCACGACCGGGATCTCCCGGTCGGTCCAGGCCTGGTACTTCGCGAAGTCCGCGTACAGCTCGACCAGCCGCGGCCACAGCTCGGCGCGTTCGGCGCCCTCGGCGACCCGGGCGGTGACGGGAACCCCGCGCCGGCCCTTGAGGTGCACGCGGGTTTCCGGGTGCGCCAGCAGGTTGAAGTACCACTGCGGGTGCCGGGGCAGCCCGCCCTGCGAGCCGACGATGACGACGTCCTCGCCGGAGCGCAGGTACAGCAGCGGCGTGGTGAACAACCGCCCGGACCTGCGGCCGCGGTGTTCCAGCAGCAGCGTCGGCACCGGCTTGCGGAACCCGGCGCCGATCCGCCACGTGCTGCCGACGCGGCCGCCGGTCAGCCGGAAGACCGCCACCTGCGCCTTCGCCGCGTACTTCATCACCTTCGCCGTCACCGGCGAGTCGAGGCCGCCGGGCTTGGCGTCGGGCAGGCTGAAGCGTCCCATCATGGCTTCCTTCCTCGGAGGGAGTGGACCGCGGCGAGCAGGGCGGGCACCCAGCGGTCGGCGGCCAGCACGCAGGCGGCGTGCCCGGCCGCGACCTCGTAGGTGGCCGCGCCGGGGATCCGGCGGGCCAGCGACCGCTGGTGGGCGGGGGCGATGAACCGGTCCCGCGCGGTCACCACGACCGCCGACGGCAGCCGCAGCGTGTGCAGCCACGGCGTCGAGTCGAACCGGCCGATCTCGTCGACGGCGACCGCGATCTCCCACGGCCGGGTCGACCGGAACTCGCGCACGCCCCACCGGTAGTCCTCGACGCGCTGCCGCGGCGCCTCCGGGACCACCGGGAGCCGCACGCGCTCGCGCAGCCGCCGCAGCGCCCGGCCGGTCACGTCGAGCGCGACGCGCTGGCGCAGCCCGCGGCGGAAGCTGCTCGCGGTCGAGCACAGCACCAGTCCGGTAACACGTTCTGGTTCGGCGCGGGCGACGAGCTGGGCGACCAGTCCGCCCATCGAGTACCCGGCGAGCGCGAACCGCGCCAGGCCGAGCGCGTCGGCGACCGCGGTGACGTCCTCGGCGCAGTCGGCGAGCCGGAACCGCGGCGACCGGATGCCCCGGCCGTGCCACCGCTGGTCGAACACGACGACGCGGTGACGGCGCGCCAGCGCTGCCAGGGCCGGATACCAGGTCAGCAGGCCCGTGCAGGCCACCGAGTGCAGCAGGACGAGCGCGGGTGCGTCCCGCGGGCCGACGTCGGTGACCACCGTGCGGCCGCGGCCGGGCAGCTCCACCGGGGCCGGCTCGGGCACGCCCGCGGTCGGCGGCACGGTGATCAGCCGTCGTCTTCCCGCCACCTGCGCCACCCCCGGGGGTTGCCGTGCCCACCCTTTCCGGTTAAGACTAGAACAGGTTTCAATATTGCGCCCGATCCGGAGGACAGGCGTGGACTTCGCCCTTGACGATACGCAGACCGAGATCGCCGCCCTCGCCGCGAAAGTGCTCGGAGCACCCGACGATCCCTGGCGCGCGCTGGCCTCCTCGGGCCTGCTCGCGCTGGCGCTGCCCCCGGAGCTCGAAGGCGACGGCCTGGGCGTCGCGGAGGTCGCCCAGGTCCTGACCGAGGTCGGCCGGGTCGCCGCGCCGGTGCCCGCGTACGCCGCGCTCGCCATGGGCGTCCTGCCGGTCGAGTCGCTCGGCACCCCCGCCCAGCGCGCGGAGTTCCTGCCACCGGTCGCGGCCGGGGAGGCCCTGCTCACCGCGGCCCTGCACGAGCCGTCCGCGCCGCTGGCCGCCGAACCCGCCACGACCGCCCGGCCGGCGGACGGCAAATGGCTGATCAGCGGCGTGAAGACGGCGGTACCGCACGCGGCGGGCGCCACCCGGATCCTCACGCCGGTGAGCACCGCGCACGGCAGCGCCGTCTACCTGGTCGACCCGCACGCCGACGGCGTCACGCTCGTCCCGACACCCACTTCGGCCGGGACGCCGGAGTTCACCGTCCGGCTCGACGACGTCGCCGTCGAGGAAACGGACCTGCTGTTCGACCGGGGCGCGGTCGCGGCCCTGCACCGGTTCGCGCTGGCCGGCGCGCTGGCCTTCGGCGACGGCCTGCTGGCCGGCGCGCTGGCGCTGACCGTCAAGCACGTCGGCGAGCGGACCCAGTTCGGCCGGCCGCTCTCCGCCTTCCAGGCCGTGGCGGGCCAGATCGCCGACGTCTACGTGGCCGCGCGGACCGTGCACCTCGCCGCGACCTCCGCGGTGTGGCGGCTGGCTTCGGGGCTCGACGCCGACGCCGAACTGGACGTCGCCGCCTACTGGTTCACCTCGCAGGCCCCGCAGGCGCTGGCGACCTGCCACCACCTGCACGGCGGGATCGGCGTCGACGAAACCTACCCCCTGCACCGGTATTCGTCGGCGGTCAAGGACCTGGGCCGGGCTCTCGGCGGGGCCGCGCACCGGCTCGGCCGGCTCGGCGAACGAGTGGCGGGGTGAGCCGGGTGCACGTCGAACTGACCACCGCGCAACGGCAGCTGCGCGCCGAGCTGCGCGAGTACTTCGCCGGCCTGATCAGCCCCGAGGAGCGCCGGGCGATGCGGCGCGAGCGGCACGGGCCGGTGTTCCGCGAGATCGTCCGCCGGATGGGCCGCGACGGCAGGCTCGGCGTCGGCTGGCCGGTCGAGTACGGCGGCCAGGGCTTCGGCGGGATCGAGCAGCACCTGTTCGTCGACGAGGCCGCCCGCGCCGACGTCCAGCTGCCGTCGGTCACGCTGCAGACGGTCGGCCCGACGCTGCAGGAGTTCGGCACCGACGAGCAGAAAGCCTTCTTCCTGCCGAAGATCCTGGCCGGGGAGATCCACTTCGCCATCGGCTACAGCGAACCGGAGGCGGGCACCGACCTCGCGGCGCTGCGGACCACGGCGGTGCGCGACGGCGACGAGTACGTCGTCAACGGCCAGAAGATCTTCACCACCGGGGGCCACGACGCCGACTACGTCTGGCTCGCCGTGCGGACCGCGCCGGACGCGCCCAAGCACAAGGGCATCTCGATCCTCATCGTCGACACGAGCGACCCCGGCTACTCCTGGACGCCGATCATTACCTGCGACGGCGCCCACCACGTCAACGCGACGTACTACTCGGACGTCCGCGTGCCGGTGAACCGCCTGGTGGGCCGGGAAAACGCGGGCTGGCGGCTGATCACGACGCAGCTCAACCACGAGCGCGTGATGCTCGGCCCGGCCGGGCGGATCGGCGGGCTGTACGACCGCGTCCGCGCCTGGGCGAGCGCGCACGGCCTGCTCGACCTCGCCGACGTGCGGGCCGTGCTCGCCGAGGCGCTGGCCGTGACCCGGGTGAACGAGCTGCTGAACTGGCAGGTCGCGGTGTCCTCGGCGAGCGCGCCGGTGGGCGTGGCCGACGCCTCGGCGACCAAGGTGTTCAGCTCCGAGGCCATCCAGCGGATCGGCCGGAACCTGGAGGAGGTCGTCGGCCGCCACGGCGACCTGGCCGATCCGGACACCGCCGAGCTGGCCGAATGGCTGGACCTCACCGCGAAACGCAACATCGTGCTGACCTTCGGCGGGGGCGTCAGCGAAATCCAACGGGAGCTGATCGCCTCGATCGGCCTGGGTCTGCCGAGGGTGCCACGATGAACGTCCGGGAAGCCGCCGACGCGATCGCCGCCGCGGGGGAATCCGCGCCGGGCCTGGCGCGGGATCCGGTCAACCAGGCCATGGTGAACAACTGGGTCGAGGCGATCGGGGACACCAACCCGGTGTACACCGATCCGGAGTTCGCTGCCGCGAGTGTCCACAAGGGACTGGTCGCGCCGCCGGCGATGGCCCAGGTGTGGACCATGAGGGGCCTGCACGGCACCCGGGCCGGGGACGACCCGCTCGGCGCGATGATGGCGGTGCTCGACGAGGCCGGGTTCACCTCCGTGGTGGCCACGAACTCGGAGCAGACCTACCACCGCTACCTGCGGCCGGGGGAGCACGTCGCGGCGACCACGCGGCTGGAGGACGTCGTCGGGCCGAAGAAGACCGCCTTGGGCGAAGGCTGGTTCGTGACCACGCGGACGACGTGGTACGTCGGCGAAGAGGCCGTCGCGGAGATGGTGTTCCGGGTGCTCAAGTTCCGCCCGCCCGCGCCGGAACCGCCGCCGTCGCCGGTGCTGCGGCCGGTGATCAGCCGGGACACGGAGTTCTTCTGGGAGGGGCTGCGCGAGGGCGAGCTGCGGATCCAGCGCTGGGGCGAGACGCTGCGCCACCCGCCGGGGCCGATGCCGCCCGACGGCTCGCTCGACACCAAGCCCGACTACGTCGTCGCCAGTGGCCGCGGGACGGTGTATTCCTACGTCGTGCACCACCACCCGGCGGTGCCGGGCAAGCTGCTCCCGTTCGTGGTGGCCCTGGTGGAACTGGAGGAGGGCGTGCGGGTGATGGCCGAGCTGCTCGACGCGGCGCCGGAGGAGGTCCACATCGGACTGCCGGTGGTCGCGGCGTTCGTTCGCGTCGACGACGACCTGACCCTGCCGGCGTGGAAGGTGGCCCGATGACCGTCGCCGAAGGGACCGAGCTGCCGCCGCTGACGATCGAGGCGACGCCGACGTTCGTCGTCAGCACGGCGCTGGCCACCCGGGACTTCCAGGACGTCCACCACGACCGCGACTCGGCGGTGGCCCGCGGCTCGAAGGACATCTTCCTCAACATCCTCACCGACACCGGACTGGTCCAGCGGTTCGTCTCCGCGTGGGCCGGGCCCGAGGCGCTGATCCGGTCGATCAAGATCCGGCTCGGCGTGCCCTGCTACGCCTACGACACGCTGACGTTCACCGGACGGGTGGTCTCGGCTTCGGGACGGGACGTCGTCGTCTCGGTATCCGGTGTGGACAGTCTCGGCGAGCACGTCGCCGGCACCGTGGAGGTGACGCTGCCGTGACGCTCTCGGGCAGGGCGGCGATCGCCGGGATCGGCGCGACGGAGTTCTCCAAGGACTCCGGGCGCAGCGAACTGCGGCTCGCGGCCGAGTGCATCTCCCACGCACTGGCCGACGCCGGACTGAAGCCGTCCGATGTGGACGGGCTGGTGTCGTTCACCATGGACGGCAACGCGGAGATCGCGGTCGCGCGGGAACTGGGGATCCCCGAGCTGAAGTTCTTCAGTCGCATCCACTACGGCGGCGGCGCCGCGGCGGCGACCGTGCAGCAGGCCGCGATGGCGGTGGCGACCGGGGTCGCCGACGTCGTCGTCGCGTACCGGGCGTTCAACGAGCGGTCCGGGCACCGCTTCGGCCAGGTGTCGTCCGCGGCGGCCGGGCAGGTCAACTCCTCGGGCGTGGACAACGCGTTCCACTACCCGATGGGCATCGCGACCCCGGCGGCGACGGTGGCCATGGTCGCGCGGCGGTACCTGCACGACTACGGCGCGACGAGCGAGGACTTCGGCCGGGTGGCGGTGATCGACCGCAAGCACGCGGCGACCAACCCCAACGCGTGGTTCCACGGACGGCCGATCACCCTCGAGGAGCACCAGGCGTCGCGCTGGGTGGCTGAGCCGCTGCACCTGCTCGACTGCTGCCAGGAGAGCGACGGCGGGGTCGCGCTGGTCGTCACGAGCGTTTCGCGGGCCCGTGACCTGGCGCGGCCGCCGGCGGTGATCGCGGCGGCGGCGCAGGGGAGCGGGCCGGACCAGTACGTGATGACCAGCTACTACCGCGACGACCTGGCCGCGCTGCCGGAGATGGGTGTCGTGGGGCGGCAACTGTGGGGCCAGTCGGGGCTGCAGCCGTCCGATGTGGACGTCGCGGTGCTGTACGACCACTTCACGCCGTACGTGCTGATGCAGCTGGAGGAGCTGGGCTTCTGCGGCCGCGGCGAGGCGAAGGACTTCATCGCCGACGGCGCGCTGGAGCTCGACGGCGCGTTGCCGCTCAACCCGCACGGCGGGCAGCTCGGCGAGGCGTACATCCACGGCATGAACGGCATCGCGGAAGGTGTCCGCCAGATCCGCGGGACGGCGGCCAACCAGGTCAAGGGGGCGGCCCGGGTGCTGGTCACGGCGGGTACGGGCGTGCCGACCAGCGGACTGGTCCTGACGGGTGACTGAGGCGTCACCTCATTGACGGCTGGTGCCCGGCCGTCGTGGGTGTCACGGTGGAGACACGACCCACGACGGAGAGTGAGGCCGATGGTCCACTGGGTGCTCACCGCGGTCTTCGCGGCGCTGGTGCTGCCGTGCGTGCTGCGCCTGGTCCGCCTCGACTACGCGCGGCTCGGGCCCGGGGTGCGCCACGGCGACCTGGCGGAGCTGCTGCTGGTGGTGGCGATGGTGGCGATGTTCTCCCCGGTCGGCGGCCCGATCCCGGCGGCGGGCTGGCAGGCGGTGCTGGTCCTGACGACGGGCTGGTTCGCGGCGGCCTGGTGGCGCGGCCGCGCCTGCGCCCACCACGCGCTGTCAGCGGCGGCGATGCTGTACATGGTGACGGCGATGCCCCATGCGGGGGACCACGGCCCGTGGCTGACGATGTCGGCGATGGACGCCCGGGTGGCGGTGCCCCTGGCCGGGTTGGTGGCGGCGGGGTACTTCGTGGCGGACGCGGCTTGGTCGGGGGTGTCGGCGGTGCGGGGCTCGGCGGCCGTGGGGGTGGGGTCCGGTCAGGCTTCGCGTGCGGTGTGCCGAGTGGTGATGGGCGCGGGGATGGGCTACATGCTGTTGGCCTCGTCCTTGTGAGCACGGCGCCGGGAGGTCCCCGCCCCGGGGGACCCCCGAATTTCACGTTACCGGAGACCACCGACATTTCCGGGCGGCGAGGCGACTCAACCCGTGATCCGCCGCACCTCGCCGAGCGGGGTCTCCTCGACGACGGGGAGCGAAGCCGCCGGGTGGGTCGCCGTCCACTGCGTCGCCGCCGCGATGTCGTTCTTCAACGCCGTGATCAGGTCCTCCGCCGAGGCGTACTTCTGCTGGTTCCGCAGGTGGGCGCCCAGCCACACCACCAGCGTCTCTCCGTACAAATCGCCCGCAAACTCCAGGACGTGCGCCTCCAGCAGGCGGTACCCGTCCGCGCCGTAGTACGTCGGGCGGCGGCCCACCGAGATCGCCGCCGGGAGGCGGGTGCCGTCCGGGCGGCCGATCCAGCCCGCCCACACCCCGTCGCCCAGGCTGCCGTCCTGGTCGCGCAACGCGATGTTGGCCGTCGGAAAGCCCAGCTCGCGGCCGCGCTTGTCGCCCGGTTCGACCGTTCCACGCACCACGAAGTAGTCCGAAGTCACTCCACCACGGTAGCGGCTCGGACAACCCCGGCTCAGGACGCGGGCACCAGCACCGTGTCCGCCAGCACCGGCGCGTCGTCCCGCTCGGCCGCCGACGTGGTGACCAGCAGCCGGTCGTCCGCACGCCACACCCGGATGCGCAGCGTCTCGCCCGGGAACACCACCCCGGCGAACTTCGCCGCGAACGACGCCACCCGCGCCGGGTCGCCGTCGAGGAGCTCGTTGACCAGGACCCGCGCCACGATCCCGTACGTGCACAGCCCGTGCAGGATCGGCCGGTCGAACCCCGCCGCGTGCGCGAACTCCGGGTCCGCGTGCAGCGGGTTCCGGTCGCCGCACAGCCGGTACAGCAGCGCCTGCTGCGGCAGCGTCGGCGCCTCGAAGACGAAGTCCGGCTCCCGCGAGGGAAAAGCCACCCGGTCCGAAGGCCCCCGCGAGCCACCGAAACCGCCCTCCCCCCGCGCGAAAATGCTCGACCGGGCTGTCCACAAAGGATCGCCGGACGACGACGTGACCGAAACCTCCTGGACCACCACCGCCGCTTTGCCCTTGTCGTACACGTCCGATATCCGCGACCGCGCCACCGCCTTCCCCGACGTGGGAATCGGCTGGTGCAGGGTGATCTCCTGCTTGCCGTGCAGCACCTTCGCCAGGTCGATCTCCACCCCCGGGAACGACACCGCCGGCGGGTCGAACACGCGCAGGTTCGCCGCCACCGTCGCGAACGTCGGCAGCACCACCAGGTCCTGCTCGTAGGTGTACCGCAGCTCGTCCGGGCCCGCGCCCAGCGCCAGGTGGTACAGCAGCACGTCCGACGACGTCCAGGCGAAGCTCACCTCGCCGATCTCGGCACCGATGGCGACCTCGGGGTCGATGGGCACGCGGGGACTCCTATTCGTAGCTGATCGAGACCTCGTCGGTGACCGGCAGCGACTGGCAGGCGAGCACGATGCCGTCCGCCATGTCCTCGGCGTCGAGCACCTCGTTGTGCAGCATCTTCACCTCGCCCGAGACGATCCGGCACGCACACGCACTGCATTGTCCCTCGCGGCACGAATACGGCGCGTCCATTCCGGCGTCCAGCAGGTGGTCGAGGAGCTTCCGCTGCCGCGGCCACGGCATGGACCGCGTGCCGCCGTCGAGGGTCACCGTCAGCGCGGCGGGGGACGCGTCCGAGACCGGCTCCTCATCGGCGGAAGCGGCTTCGAACGGGTTCCCGGTCAGCGAGGTGAACTTCTCGACGTGCACCCGTTCCCGCGGCACGCCGAGCTGCCCGAGCGCCTCCCGCACGGCCGCCATGAACGGCGCCGGCCCGCACAGGAACGCCTCGTGCGAGGTGTATGCCGAAGCCAGCCCACGCAGCTGCGAGACGTCCGGCAGGCCCTGAACGCTCTCCAGCCAATGGATGACGACCAGCCGGTCCCCGTACCGCTTCGCCAGGGACGCCAGTTCGCCGGCGAAGATCACCGAGCGCTCGTCACGGTTCGCGTAGACCAGCACGACCCGACCCGACCCGGTCTCCAGCGCCGTCTTCAGGATGGCCAGCACCGGCGTGATGCCGCTGCCGCCGGCGAAGAGCAGGAAGTCCTCGTCGACCGAAGCAGGGCAGAACACCCCGGCCGGCGCGAGCACGTCGACCTGCATCCCCGGCTGCAGAGACGAGCAGATCCAGCTCGACCCGTAGCCGCCGTCGGTCCGCTTGACCGTCACCTGCACCCGGTTCTCGTGCGGCGCGCTCGACAGCGAATAGCACCGCGCCACCGAACCGGTCTTTTCGCTGGGAATGCGCAGGGTCAGGAACTGTCCGGCCCGGTAGGAAAAGGCCGAAGCGTGCTCCGGCGGGATCTCGAAGACCACCGACCGCGCGTCCGGGGTCTCGACGACGACGTCGGCGACGGTCAGCGTGTAGACCCGCTCAGCCATCGGCCACCGCCAGCGTGCCCTCGCGCACCGCGTCGCCGATGCTGTCGGCCAGCTTCGGGCACGTGTCGAGCAACGCCGACGGCCCGTCCGCGTCCGCGAACACCGGGCAGGTGTCGGCGGGCCGGGACGTCCACTGGATGCTCGTGTGCTGGATGCTGTTCTTCTTCACCAGCACGCACGTCCCGCAGCTGCGGCACTCGTGCGGCCGCAGCCCGCCCGAAAGGAACTCGGTCTGCTCGGCGGTCGTCACACTTCCGCCTCGGTCTTCTGCCGCGCCAGGTTCTCCGCGACCTCCGCCGCCCACGCCTCGTTCGCCTTCGTCGTGTCCACCTCGAACTCGAACCGCTGCGTCATGTCCTCGGAGACGTCCGCCGCGTCGACGTAGAACTGCTGGTACCACCGGCGAAGCTGGTAGACCGGACCGTCCTCTTCGCACAGCAGCGGGTTGTCGATCTGCGTCTTGTGCTTCCAGATCTCGACGTCCTGCAGGAACCCGGCGCCGATCCCGCGGGCCAGCTTCGCGGCGATCTTGTCCGCGTGCTCGTCGGAGATCCCCGGCAGCTTCTTGACCTTCATCCCGTACTGCAGCACGAACGACGTCGGCGTCACCGGGTAGTGGCAGTTGATGAGCACGCTCTCGATTTCGTAGCCCTGGAACGAGTTCACCAGTTTGTTGATCATGTACGACGGCCCGAAGTACGACGCCTCCGACCGCAGCAGGTTGTCCTCGCCGCCGTAGTTCGAAGCCATGCCCATGTCCGGGCGGCCCTTGGTGTTGAGGTACTGGGTGGCGATGTGGCCTTCGAAGACGTTCTTGAAGTACGTCGGGTAGGCGTAGTGGATGTAGAAGAAGTGCGCCATGTCCACGACGTTGTCGATGATCTCCCGGCAGTTGGACCCGTCGATGAAGATCTCGTCCCAGGTCCAGTTGCTCCATTCGTCGCTGTGGGCCGCCTCGATCCGCGGGATCGCCAGCTCCGGGGGCGGCGGGTTGCCTTCCGGGTCGTGCCAGACGAGCAGCTGCCCGTTCTGCACCTCCGACGTCCACGACCGCGTCCGCGCGCGCAACGGAACCCGCTTGGCGTAGGGGATCGAGACGCACTTGCCCTTGCCGTTCCAGCGCCAGTCGTGGAACGGGCAGGCCACCTCGTCGCCCTTGACGCTGCCCTGGGTGAGGTCGCCGCCCATGTGCCGGCAGTAGCCGTCGAGCACGTGCAGCTCGCCCGCCGAATCCGCCCACACCACGAGCTTCGTGCCGAACGCGGTGACGGCGTGCGGTTTCCCGTCGCGGAAGGTCTCCGCCAGGCCCAGGCAGTGCCAGCCGCGGGCGAACCGGGTCGGCGGCTCGCCGGCGTAGATGGTGCGTACCGATTCCTGCGTCATCGCTGCCCTCCCGTGGTCCCCTGATCTTCGTTCGCCAGCCGCGTCGCCGCAAGGTAGCCGAACACCATGGCGGGGCCGATGGTCGCGCCCGGCCCGGCGTAGGTCCGGCCCATCACGGCCGCGCCGGCGTTGCCCGCGGCGAACAGGCCCGGCACGGCCGAGCCGTCCTCGCGCAGCACCTGCGCGTGTTCGTCGGTGCGCAGCCCGCCCTTGGTGCCCAGGTCGCCCGGCACGATCTTGACCGCGTAGTACGGCGCCTTGTCCAGGGGGCCGAGGCTGGGGTTGGGTTTGTTGCGCGGGTCGCCGTAGTAGTGGTCGTACTTGCTGACACCGCGGTGGAAGTCCTCGTCGACGCCTCGGCGGGCGAAGCCGTTGAAGCGCTCGACGGTGGCCTCCAGCCCGGAAGCCGGGACGTCGATCTTCGCCGCCAGCCCGGCCAGCGTCGACGACTTCGCCGCGATCCCGGCCTTGAACCAGCGGCCGGGCAGCGGCTGGCGCGGCCCGATGCCGGTGAACATGTACCGGTCCTTGTAGCGCTGGTCGAACACCAGCCAGGTCGGGATGTGCTGCCCCGGACCGTCCCCGGGTCCGTACATCGCGTGCACGGCCTCGACGTACGGCGCCGATTCGTTGACGAACCGCTCGCCGCGCGCGTCGACCATGATGCTGCGCGGCCGCGACCGCTCGGCCAGCGCGAACCACGGGCCGCCGGTCAGCGGCAGTGACGGGCCCCACCAGGCGTCGTCCATCAGGTCGAGTGCCGCGCCCAGCTTGAGGCCGGCGGTGATGCCGTCGCCGGTGTTGGCCTCCGCGCCGACGGTCCAGTCGACGCCGATCGGCGCGCGCTGGTACTTCTCGCGCATTTCGAGGTTCCGCTCGAAGCCGCCGCTGGCGAGGATCACGCCCCGCCGGGCCCCGACGACACCTTGCGGGGTGACAACGCCGGTCACGCGGTCGCCGTCGACCTGCAGATCGACCAGCGGGGTGTTCAGCCGGACCTCGACCCCGGCCCGGGCGAGCCCGGCGCGGAGGCCGGCCGCAAGCGCTTGCCCCATGCTCAGCAACTGCTGCCCGCGAAGCTTGCCGACGAGCCACTGCCGTCCCAGCGACAGCAGCCGGACGGCACCGCGCGGGTGGCGGGCGAGCAGGCTCAGCCAGCGGTAGTCGGCCTGGGTGATCGGCACGCCGAGCGGGGGAGCGCTGTACGGCGGTTCGAGGTGGGCCAGCTCGGCACCCAGCAGCTTGCCGTCGAGGGCGACCGGTTCGACCGACCGGCCGCCGGGCCGCCCGCCGGGGGCTTCGGGGTGGTAGTCGCTGTAGTCGCGGACCCAGCGGAACTCCAGGGGCGTGTGGTCGCAGACGAACTCGAGCACCTCGGGCCCGTGCGCGAGGAACGTGTCGCGCCGGACGGCCGGGACGACGTCGCCGACGATCGAGGCGAGGTACTCGCGCGCCCGCTCGGGTGGTTCGTCGATCCCGGCGGCGCGCAGCGCGTGGTTGCCGGGCAGCCAGACGCCGCCGCCGGAGCGCGCGGTCGAGCCGCCGAAGCAGGCCGCCTTCTCCAGGACCACTACGCTCAGGCCATGGTGGGCCGCAGCCAGCGCGGCGGTCATCCCGGCGGCACCGCTGCCGACCACGACGACGTCGAACTGCTCGGTCATCTCACCTCGCTATAACGTGTTCCACGAACGAAGTCTCCAGTTGAGAGCCGCTTTCGGTCACCATAGACGAGAACGTGTTTCAGTTCTAGGGTAGCGACCATGGACGCACTCGTCGCGGACGTGGTCATCGTGGGGTTCGGGGCGGCCGGCGCCTGTGCCGCCCTCGAAGCGGCCGACGCGGGCGCCGATGTCGTGATCGTCGAGCGCTTCGCCGGCGGAGGCGCCAGCGCGGTCAGCGGTGGCGTGGTCTACGCCGGTGGCGGCACCGGACAGCAGCTCGACGCGGGCGTCGACGACTCCGTCGACGCGATGTACGCCTACCTGCGGCTGGAAACCGGGGACGTCGTCTCGGAGCGGACGCTGCGGCGGTTCTGCGAGGGCAGCCGCGAGATGATCACCTGGCTGGAGGGCAACGGCGTGCCGTTCGAAGGCAGCCTCTGCCCGTACAAGACGTCGTACCCGAGCGACCAGCACTACCTCTACTACTCCGGCAGCGAAGCGGCCGGCGGGTTCCGCGACGCGGCGAAACCGGCTCCGCGCGGTCACCGCGTGAAGGGGCCCGGGACGTCGGGGAAGATGCTGATGGCGCGGCTCAAGGCGGCCGTGCGCGCCCGCGGCATCCGGGTGCTGACGCAGACGACCGCGCGGACCCTGATCCGCGACGACGCGGGCCGCGTCACCGGGCTCGTCGCCGACACCCTGAGCGGCGCCTCCGCGTCGGTGCGGGCGCGGCACCAGCGCTTCGCGCAGTACGCGGCGAAGCCCGGGATCTACGTGCCGTCGCTGCGCAAGTCGCTGCACCGCCGGGTCGAGCGCTTCGAACGCGCACACGGCCGTGAGCTGCGGATATCCGCCCGGCGCGGGGTCGTGCTGGCCGCCGGGGGGTTCATCGCCGACCGGGAGATGGTGCGCCGGCACGCCCCGCAGTACCGCGGCGGGCTGGCCCTGGGCACGTCCGCCGACGACGGCTCGGGCATCCGGATGGGGGCCGAGGCCGGTGGCGCGACCGGTGAGCTGGGCCGGATCTCCGCGTGGCGGTTCGTCACCCCGCCCAGCGTGTTCCTCGGCGGGATCATCGTCGACGCCGCGGGACGGCGGGTCATCGACGAGTCCCGCTACGGCGCCGCGGTTGGCGAGAAGCTCATCGAGCACCACGAGAGCAAGGGCTGGCTCCTCGTCGACGCGCCGATCGTGGCCGAAGCGCGCCGGGACGGCCGCAAGCAGAGTCAGTGGTTCCAGTGGCTCCAGCTGCGGTACCTGCTGCGCCGCGGCCGGGTCGTGGGGCAGACGGTCGAAGAGGTGGCGCGCAAGGCCGGCGTCGATCCCCAGGGGCTGCGCGCGAGCGTCGAGGCCTACCACGGCGACCGGGATCCGGTGGGCAAGCCGGCCGAGTTCGTGCGGCGCCTGGACAACCCGCCGTACTCGCTCATCGACATCTCGGTGCGGCCCAACCTCGGGTACCCCACGCCGATGCTCACGCTGGGCGGGCTGGTCGTCGACGAGGACACCGGCGCGGTGCGGAGCACGGCCGGGCAGCCGATCCCGGGGCTGTACGCCGCCGGCCGCACCGCCGTGGGAATCTGTTCCAGGTCCTACGTGAGCGGCCTGTCGCTGGCCGACTGCGTGTTTTCCGGCCGCAGAGCGGGGATCAACAGTGCCCTGGCGCAGGGCGTTCTCGACAAAAACGAGAACGTGTTCTAGTCTTCTCGGTAGAGCGAAACGAGAGAGGACTGCGCATGAGCGAGCAGGTGATCGCCGGGGTCCGGGACCTCCTGCCGGTCCTGCGGGATCGGGCCCAGGACACCGAGGACGCGCGCCGCGTCCCCGAGGAGTCCGTCAAGGCCCTGCAGGAGGCCGGGTTCTTCAAGCTGCTGCAGCCGAAGCTCCACGGGGGCTTCGAGGCCGACCCGGTGAGCTTCTACACCGCGGTGAAGCTGATCGCGAGCGCGTGCGGGTCCACCGGCTGGGTCGCCTCCATCCTCGGCGTCCACCCGTGGCACGTCGCCCTGTTCGACGCGCAGGCGCAGCAGGAGGTCTGGGGCGAGGACCAGGACGTGCGGATCTCCTCGTCGTACGCGCCGATGGGCAAGGCCGAGGTCGTCGACGGCGGCTACCGGCTGACCGGCCGGTGGAGCTTCTCCTCCGGGTCCGACCACTGCACGTGGGTGCTGCTCGGGGGGCCCGCGTTCTCCGGCGGCAAGCCGGTCGACTTCTGCACCTACCTGCTGCCGATCGCCGACTACTCCATTGTGGACGTCTGGGACACGATCGGCCTGCGCGGTACCGGCTCGAACGACATCGTCGTCGAGGACGTCTTCGTGCCGCAGCACCGGGCGCTGAGCTTCATCGCGACGTCGAAGTGCCGGGTGCCGGGCCAGGCCGTCAACCCCGGGCCGCTGTACCGCCTGCCGTACGGCTCGGTGCACCCGACGACGATCACCGCGCCGATCATCGGCATGGCCCAGGGTGCCTACGACGCGCACGTCGAGCACCAGCGCAAGCGCGTCCGGGCCGCGTACGCCGGTGAGCAGTCCAAAGAGGACCCGTTCGCCAAGGTGCGGATCGCCGAAGCGGCCAGCGAAATCGATGCGGCGTGGCTGCAGCTGACCCGCAACATCGAGGAACTGTACGAACTGGCCAAGCGTGAGGAACGGCTGCCCGTGGACCTGCGGCTGCGCGTCCGGCGCGACCAGGTGCGCGGCACCGAACGCGCGATCTCGGCGATCGACCGGCTCTTCGAGAACTCCGGCGGCCGCGCGATCCAGCGGGGCACGCCGATCCAGCGCTTCTGGCGCGACGCGCACGCGGGCCGCGTCCACGCGGCCAACGACGCCGAGCGCGCGTACGTCATGTACGGCACCGGCGCCTTCGGGCTCCCCGTCGAGAACGCGATGTACTGATGACCGCTCCCGAAGGCAAGTACGTCCAGGCGGGTTCGCTGAAGCTGCACTACCACGAGGCGGGCGCCGAGCACGCCGAGACGGTCATCCTGCTGCACGGCGGCGGGCCCGGCGCGTCGGCGTGGAGCAACTTCGGCCGCAACCTGCCGGAGTTCGCCAAGCACTACCGGACGATCGCCGTCGACCAGCCCGGCTTCGGGCGCTCGGACAAGCCGACCGAGCACCCGCAGTACTTCCGGCACAGCGCGGACGCCGTCCTCGGGCTCATGGACGCCCTCGGCATCGACCGCGCCCACTTCGTCGGGAACTCCCTCGGCGGGGGCGCGGCGGTGCGGTTCGCGCTCAACCACGGCAAACGTGCCGGGCGGCTGGTGCTGATGGGGCCGGGCGGGCTGAGCGTCAACCTGTTCGCGCCCGACCCGACCGAAGGCGTCAAGAACCTCGGCAAGTTCGGTGCGCACCCCAGCCGCGAACGCATGGAAGCGTTCCTGCGGATCATGGTCCACGACCAGTCGCTGGTCACCGACGAGCTGATCGACGAACGGTTCGCCGCGGCGAACACGCCCGAGTCGCTCGCCGCGATGCGGGCGATGGGCAAGTCGTTCGCGCACCCCGAAACCTACGAAGAAGGTATGCTCTGGCGCGAAGCACACCGCCTGCGCCAGCGTGTCCTGTTGATCTGGGGGCGTGAGGACCGCGTCAACCCGCTCGACGGGGCACTGGTGGCGCTCAAGACGATTCCGCGCGCGCAGCTGCACGTCTTCGGCGGCTGCGGGCACTGGGCCCAGCTGGAGAAGTTCGACGAGTTCAACCGGCTGGCCCTCGACTTCCTCGGGAGTTCCTGATGGGCATCCGTTCACTGGGCTACCTCCGCATCGAAGCGACCGACATGGCGGCCTGGCGCGAGTACGGCCTCAAGGTGCTCGGCATGGTCGAAGGCAGCGGCACCGACCCGGACGCGCTCTACCTGCGCATGGACGACTTCCCGGCGCGGCTGGTCATCTCGCCGGGCTCCGCGGATCGCCTGGCCGTCACCGGCTGGGAGGCGGCCAACGCCGGCGAGCTCGCCGAAATCCGGTCGCGTTTGGACAGTGCGTCGGTGTCGTACAAGGAAGGCACGCCGGAGGAGCTGGCCGACCGCCGCGTCGACGAGCTGATCAGCTTCGACGACCCGTCCGGCAACACCCAGGAGGTGTTCCACGGCGTCGCGCTGCAGCACCGGCGGGTGGTCAGCCCGTACGGCCACAAGTTCGTCACCGGCGAGCAGGGCCTCGGCCACGTCGTCTTGTCCACAAAGGACGACGAGGCGTCGCTGCGGTTCTACCGGGACGTCCTCGGCTTCCGGCTGCGCGACTCGATGCGCCTGCCACCGCAGCTGGTCGGCAGGCCCGCCGACGGGCCGCCCGCGTGGCTGCGGTTCTTCGGCTGCAACCCGCGCCACCACAGCCTGGCGTTCCTGCCGATGCCGACGCCGTCCGGGATCGTGCACCTGATGGTCGAGGTGGAGAACACCGACGACGTCGGCCTGTGCCTCGACCGCGCGATCCGGCGCAAGGTGCCGATGTCGGCCACCCTCGGCCGGCACGTCAACGACCTGATGCTGTCGTTCTACATGAAGACCCCCGGCGGCTTCGACGTCGAGTTCGGCTGCGAAGGCCGCCAGGTCGACGACGACAACTGGATCGCCCGCGAGAGCACCGCGGTCTCGTTGTGGGGCCACGACTTCTCGGTCGGCGCGCGGCCACCGGGCGCATGACCTCGGTGGCGGTCGACCAGACCGAGTTCCGCAGCGTGCTCGGGCACTTCTGCACGGGCGTCACGGTGGTCACCGGCCGCGACGGCGACACCCTCGCCGGGTTCGCCTGCCAGTCGTTCGCGGCCTTGTCGCTGGACCCGCCGCTGGTGCTGTTCTGCCCGGCGCGCACGTCACGCACCTGGCCGGTGCTGGCCGCGGCGGGGAAGTTCGCGGTCAACGTGCTGGCCGAGGACCAGCAGGAGGTCAGCGCGGTGTTCGGCGCCCGCGGCGAGGACAAGTTCGCCCGGTTCGGCTGGACCCCGGCGCCGTCCGGCGCGCCCCTGCTCGACGGCGCGCTGACCTGGATCGACTGCGCATTGGAGGCCGTCCACGAGGCGGGCGACCACTACGTGGTGATCGGCCGGGTGACCGCGCTCGGGGCGCCGTCCGACGCCCGCCCGCTGCTGTTCCACCGGGGGCAGTACTCGGTCACCGAACCGGTCCGGGACGCGTTCTCGGCCATGCTGCCCTGGCCCCGTCCCGACGACTGGCTGTAACCGGACTGACCCCACCGGGTGGTTGTGCACGGGTTCACAGGTGGGCCGCATCCCATTCGCAAGAGAAAGCCGAGACACGGCGCGCACACTGTTACCGAGAAGACATCTTCCCGGGAGGAGTGAGTCGCGCATGCGTGGGCCCAGCGGACGGATCGCCCGGTTCGGGCGGCGGGTGCACCCCGGCCGCAACCCGCTGGCTCGGGCGGGTGACCGCGTCGAGGCCCTCCTGCTGCTGCTCGCCATCGCCGGCGCGATCCTCGCGATCCCGTTCGCGGCGGCGTTCGGTTCCGAGACGTACGCCGCGCAGACGACCCGCGCGGCAGAGGAGCGCGCCACCCGCCACCCGGCAACGGCGGTCTCCCTGGAGGCGGCGTCCGGCCAGCCGTACAGCACGGACGGCGCGGGCGCGCCGGCCGCCCAGACCTCGGTCCCGGCGGCCTGGTTCGACACCCGCGGCGCCCGCCACACCGGCGAGGTCCTCGTCGACCCGGGCAGCCCCGCGGGAACCCGCGTATCGGTGTGGCTGGACCAGCGCGGCGAGCTGGCGGCCGAGCCGCTGTCGCCTTCGACCTCGGCGGCGGACGGAGTGTTCGCGGCAATCCTCCTGTGGTCGGCGATCACGGGCGCACTGGTGGGGTTGTACGCGACCGTCCGATTCATCGTGACGCGTTTCCACGCGGCGGCGTGGGACCGCGCGTGGTCGCAAGCCCGCCACGACAGCCGCTTCTGACTTCGTAACGCCGCCATCACGCCGGACGACTTCGTGTGTCGAGTCGATTCGTCGGGGAGGGCGCGATTGTGTCGAGGCTGGCCACCGAAGTCGAGCACCGCGTCAGACGAGGAATCCTGCTGTTGCTGCAGGCGGCGCTCGGTGGGCTGACGGTCTTCTACGTCGTCGCGATCTTCGTCAACCGGGAGCTGGGGTTCGTCGAAAAACTCGAACGACCCCTGATCCTGACGGCGCTGCTGTTCATCCTGACCATCCTCGCCCGGATCGAGCGGCTGCTGGCGGAGCGAGCCGGTGCGACGGTGAAGGTGTACTCCGACCGGATACTCTTCTACCAGGCCACCCGCAAGGCCGCCGAGAACGCCCGCCGGCGGATCTACGTGACCTACTTCCGGTCGACCAGCCCGACCGAACTGGATGCCGCGGTCGAACAGCACTTCGAGGCGTGCCGGAGATGGGCGCGGAGCTCACCGAACCACGTGTTCCGGCGTGTGCTCCTGAACTCCGACAACCCGTCGATGATCGATCACCTGCGCCGGGAGCTCGCGGTCGTCGCTCGAGCGCAGGCGGCCAAGAGGCACTACAACGTCAGCGTCCTGAACGACGTGGCTCAAGACGTGGGCGCCATCAGCCTCGGGATCTACGACGACGAGCAGGTCTTCATTTCCTACGCCAGCGGCCGCGACCGGATCGTCGGTCTCGGGATCCGCAGTCGTGAGGTCGTTCGCGACTGCTTCGAGCACTACTACGACCACCTGTGGTCGAACGCGACGCCGATCCAGAAGTGCCTGGAAGGCCCGGCTCACTCACCCGAGCGGGGCTGACTCACTTCCAGCGGAAGTGCACGAACACCCGGCCGAAGTTGTCCTTGTCCTTCTCCACCCGGTGGTAGAGCGCCTTGACGTCCTTGCGCTCGAGGAACCGCAGCACGTGCTTCTTCAGCTGACCCGACCCCTTACCGGGGATGATCTCGACGAGCGGGGCCTTCTTCGCCACCGCCTCGTCGATCACCGCCTTGAGCGCGCGGTCGATCTCGCCGCCGCGGTTGTAGATGTCGTGCAGGTCCAGCTTGAGCTTCACAGCGCCTGCCACCAGCCGTCCACCGCGGGTGGGGCCTCCGCGTCGATGCGCTCGCCCGGGCGGGGGATCGCCAGCGGGAGGTCCGCCTCCTTCGCCTCGCTCCACACGCGGTCGGCCGGCTCGCCCCACGGGTGCATGGCCAGCTGGAACGTCGCCCAGTGCACCGGGACCAGCAGCTTCGCCCGGACGTCGAGGGCCGCCGCCACGCCCTCCTCCGGGGTCATGTGGATGTCCGGCCAGTGCGGGGCGTACGCGCCCACCTGGATCAGGGCCGCGTCGAACGGGCCGTGCTCCGCGCCGATCGCCGCGAAACCGTCGAAATACCCTGTGTCGCCGCTGTAGAACACCCGGTGCTCCGGCCCCAGCAACGCCCAGGACGTCCACAGCGTGTCGTCGTTCGTGATGCCGCGGCCGGAGAAGTGCTGGGCCGGCGTCGCGACGAAGCGGACGCCCGCCACCGTGGCCTCTTCGTGCCAGTCGAGCTCGATGATCCGGCCGGCCGGGACGTGCCAGCGCTCCAGGTGCGCGCCCACGCCGAGCGGCACCAGGAAGGGGGCGTCCGAGGAGCCGACCAGCTCGCGGACCGTGGCCAGGTCCAGGTGGTCGTAGTGGTCGTGCGAGATCACCACGGCGTCGATCCGGCCGAGCCCGGACAGCGGTACCGGCGGCTCGTGCAGCCGCCGCGGGCCGGCGAACGCGGCGGGGGAGACCCGCTCGCTCCACACCGGGTCGAGCAGCACGCGGGCGCCGTCGAGCTCGACCAGCGTCGAAGCGTGGCCGTACCAGGTCAGGTGCAGGCCGTCGGCCGACAGCACCGGCTCCGCCGCCACCAGCGGCACCGCGCCGGCCGGTTTGCGCAGCTCACGGTGCTCGCCGAAGAACATCTCGCGGAAGATGGTCCGCATCGACGACGCCGTCATCGGGTGCCGCGGTGCCGCGTTGCGGAACACCTTGCCGTCGAACTGCGGCGAGGACCGGACCCGCTCGGCCCGTGCGCCGGTGGCTTTCGCGCCGAACGCCGCCGGCAGGTCCCGCAGGGCCGCGACCGTCTTCTTCATCGTGCCGTCTTCTCCATGCCCCGAGTCTACGAACGCTTCCTGAGAGGCGCCCCAGCTTCATGCAGGTGGGTGAGGGCCTGCCGGTAGGACTCGACGAGGCTCGTCTGCAGGTAGGGGATGCCCAGCTCGGCGCAGTGGGCTCGGACGATCGGCTGGGCCCGCCGCAGGTGCGGCGACGGCATGCTCGGGAACAGGTGATGCTCGATCTGGTAGTTGAGCCCGCCGAGGGCGACGTCGGTGACGAGCCCGCCGCGGACGTTGCGCGAGGTCAGCACCTGCTTGCGGAGGAAGTCGAGCTCCGTGCGCCCGGTCAGCGTCGGCATGCCCTTGTGGTTGGGCGCGAAGATCGATCCCATGTAGACACCCCAGAGCCCCTGGTGCACGGCGAAGAACAACAGCGCCATCCCGGGGGAGAGCACGGTGAGCAGCGCGCTGAAGTAGAGGACGAAGTGCGCGGCCAGCAGGGCGGCTTCCGTCTCACGGCGCCGCAGGCCCGGCTTGCGGACCGCGCGGATCCCGGACCAATGCAGGTTGAGGCCTTCGAGGGTGAGCAGCGGGAAGAACAGGAACGCCTGGTACCGCCCGATGAACCGCGGCACGCCACGGCTGGCGCGCGCCTGGTCCTTCGACCAGACGAGGATGTCCGGGTCGACGTCCGGGTCGAGCTCCTCGTGGTTCGGGTTGGCGTGGTGGCGGGTGTGCTTGTCCATCCACCAGCCGTAGCTCATCCCGATCCCGAGGTTCCCGGCGAGCATCCCGGCGATTTCGGTGGGCCGCCGGCGCCGGAACACCTGCTTGTGGGCGAGATCGTGCGAGAGCAGGGCGACCTGCCCGAACATGACGGCCATGAACGCGGCGACGGCGAGCTGCCACCAGGAGTCGCCCAGCAGCGCGAAGGCCACCCAGCCGGCGGCGAACAACCCGGCGACGAGCCCGATCCGGGCGGTGTAGTAGCCGGGCCGGCGCTTCATCAGGCCGGCGGCGGAGATGCGGTGGCTCAGCCGGGCGAAGTCGCTGCCGACCTGGTTCTCGGTGGTGGTCACCCACCCGAGTCTTCGCGCCCGCGGGGTGTCCCGGAATGTGGTGCGCTCGAAGGACTTTCGGGGGGCCAGCCCTACCGGCCGCGCTGGTATACGCGCGGCCGGCCGGGTGTCAGCTGATGTACTCCGCGAGGTGCTTCCCCGTCAGCGTCTTCTTCCGGGCCTTCACCAGCTGGGCCGGCGTCCCCTCGAACACGACCCGGCCGCCGTCGTGGCCGGCGCCCGGGCCGAGGTCGACGATCCAGTCCGCGTGGGCCATCACCGCCTGGTGGTGCTCGATCACGATCACCGACTTGCCCGCGTCCACCAGGCGGTCCAGCAGGCCCAGCAGCTGCTCGACGTCCGCCAGGTGCAGGCCGGCCGTCGGCTCGTCCAGCACGTACACCCCGCCCTGCTCCGCCATGTGCGTCGCCAGCTTGATCCGCTGGCGCTCGCCGCCGGACAGGGTCGTCAGCGGCTGGCCCAGCGTCAGGTAGCCCAGGCCGACGTCGGACAGGTGCGTCAGGATCTTGTGCGCCGCCGGCAGCGCCGCGTCACCGGACGAGAAGAACTCCAGCGCCGAAGACACCGGCATCGCGAGCACCTCGCTGATGTCCCGGCCGCCGAACGTGTACTCCAGCACGTCGGCGTTGAACCGCTTGCCCTCGCAGACTTCGCACGGCGTTGCCGTCCCCGCCATGATGCCCAGGTCGGTGTAGACCACGCCGGCGCCGTTGCAGTTCGGGCACGCGCCCTCGGAGTTCGCGCTGAACAGCGCCGGCTTGACGCCGTTGGCCTTGGCGAACGCCTTGCGGATCGGCTCCAGCAGGCCGGTGTAGGTCGCCGGGTTGCTGCGGCGTGAGCCGCGGATGCCGGTCTGGTCGACCGTCACCACGCCTTCGCCGCCGGACACCGAGCCGTGGATCAGCGAGCTCTTGCCCGAGCCCGCCACGCCGGTCACCACCACCAGCACCCCGAGCGGGATGTCGACGTCGACGTCCTGCAGGTTGTGCGTCGCCGCCCCGCGCACCTCCAGGAAGCCCGACGGCTCACGCACCGACGGCTTCAGCGAGGCGCGGTCGTCCAGGTGCCGCCCGGTCAGCGTGCCACTGGAGCGCAGACCGTCCACAGTGCCCTCGAAGACGATCTCGCCGCCCTCGGTGCCCGCGCGCGGGCCCAGGTCGACGACGTGGTCGGCGATCGCGATGGCCTCCGGCTTGTGCTCCACCACCAGCACCGTGTTGCCCTTGTCGCGCAGCTGCAGCAGCAGGTCGTTCATGCGGCGGATGTCGTGCGGGTGCAGCCCGATCGTCGGCTCGTCGAAGACGTAGGTGACGTCGGTCAGTGACGAGCCGAGGTGGCGGATCATCTTGGTGCGCTGGGCTTCCCCGCCCGAGAGCGTCCCGGATGGACGGTCCAGCGAGAGGTAGCCCAGGCCGATCTCGACGAACGAGTCGAGCGTGTGCTTCAGCGCGTCCAGCAGCGGCGCGACCGACGGCTCGGACAGCTTCCCGACCCACGCGGCGAGGTCGCTGATCTGCATCGCGCAGGCGTCGGCGATGCTGATCCCGCCGATCTTCGACGAACGCGCCTCCGGTGACAGCCGCGTGCCGTTGCAGTCCGGGCAGGTCTGGAAGGTCACCGCCCGCTCGACGAACGCCCGGATGTGCGGCTGCATCGCGTCGACGTCCTTGGACAGGAAGGACTTCTGGATCGCCGGGACCAGCCCCGAGTAGGTCAGGTTGATGCCCTCGACCTTGATCTTCGTCGGTTCCTTGTAGACCAGGTCGTTGAACTGCTTCTTGGTGAACTTCTTGATCGGCTTGTCCGGGTCGAAGAAGCCGGAACCGCGGAAGATGCGGCCGTACCAGCCCTCCATGCTGTAGCCCGGGATGGTGATCGCGCCTTCGTTGAGCGACTTGTTCTCGTCGAACAGCGCGGTGAGGTCGATGTCGTTGACCTTACCGCGGCCCTCGCAGCGCGGGCACATGCCGCCGGTGATGCTGAAGCTGCGGCGTTCCTTGATCTGCCGGCCGCCCTTTTCGATGGTGACCGCGCCCGCGCCGCTGATCGAGGCGACGTTGAACGAAAACGCCTGCGGCGAGCCGATGTGCGGCGTCCCGAGCCGGCTGAACAGGATGCGCAGCATCGCGTTCGCGTCGGTCGCGGTGCCGACGGTGGAGTGCGGGTTCGCGCCCATCCGCTCCTGGTCGACGATGATCGCGGTGGTGATCCCGTCGAGCACGTCGACGTCCGGTCTGGCCAGCGTCGGCATGAACCCCTGCACGAAGGTGCTGTAGGTCTCGTTGATCAGCCGCTGCGACTCGGCGGCGATCGTGCTGAACACCAGTGAGCTCTTGCCCGAGCCGGAAACCCCGGTGAACACCGTCAGCCGCCGCTTGGGCAGCTCGACGCTGACGTCCTTGAGGTTGTTCACGCGCGCACCGTGGACGCGGATCAGGTCATGGCTGTCGGCCACGTGCTTGCTCATCGGGATCTCCAGTTTTTGGTTCGGGCCTCGGCGGCTTGCCGGTATTCGTGCGGGGAAAGGCCGTAGGCGTCGCGGAAACGGCGGATGAATTGCGCGACGGGCAGATCCACCGTGCTCGCGAGCTTTTCGACGTCGAGGGGAGCCGTGCATTCGCGGTCGATGCGATCGCGGACGCGGCGCAATACCGCCAATTCACGCAGGTGATGGTGCGCGGCGGCTTTCAGGCCGAGGCACATGCCGGGTTCCTTTCCGGAAGGCGGCCGAGCACGGCCCTGGCCGCGATCGGGAGCAGCAGGAGGGTCAGCACGCCGGACAGCGCGAGGCCGCCCGTGCTGCCGGTCAGGTCGATCAGGGGGCCGCCCAGTGCCAGCCCGAGCGGGGCGGCGACCGTGGCGCCGGTCGTCCACAGCGTGACGACCTGCTGCTGTTCGCCGGGGGCGAGCCCCGACTGCAGGAAGCTGTAGGCGACCGGCGTGAACGGCGCGTACACCAGGCCGCCCAGTCCGAAGACGAGCAGCGCCACGGTGAGGTCGCCGGTGACGGCGAGCGCGATCGGGCACAGCGCCCACAGGCCGATGATCGCCACCAGCAGCGGCCGCTGCGGCAGGTTCCGCAGCCGGCTGACGAGCGCGGAGCCGAGGAACGCGCCCACCCCGAGCGCACCCCACAGCACCCCCAGCCCGGACGCGCCGGCGTGCAACGTCCCGCTCACGTACAGCGGGAGCGCCACTTCGACCGGCATGTACAGGAAGTTGAAGAAGAACTCGACCACCAGCAGCCGCGCGGCGACCGGGCGGCGGCGCAGGATCCGCCAGCCCGACTCGGGGGCGCCCTCGTCGCGCAGCGCGTTGCGGTCTCCGGCCTCGCGGGGAACGCAGGCCAGCAGGACCAGCGCGCCGGCCGCGTCGACGAAGAGCGCGAAGCCCGCGCCGGTCGTCGCGACGAGGATTCCGCCCAGCACCGGGCCGGCGATGTAGAGCGCGAATGTCGTGTTCAGGCCCAGCAGGCCGTTGACCGAGAAGCGCCCGGCCTCGCCCGCGGCCGACGTGGCGAGCAGGCGCCGGCTGCTCGACCCGGCCAACCGGAACGTCGCGCCGAAGAGGAGCCCGGCGACCAGCACCGGCAGCGTGAGCCGGCCCGTGACGGCCAGGACGCCGAGGGCGGCGAAGGTCAGCGACCGCAGCACGCAGTCGGCGACGAGCAGCGTGCGCGGCGGCACCCGCACCCGCCCGAGGCCGATGGCCAGGGCGAGCACGGTGGAGAGGACGAACGGCGCGGCCTCCACGAGCCCGATGGCGATGGCCTTCGGGACGTCACCGTGCAGGGACAGCGTCTGGACGGGCATGGCGACCAGCAGCATGCCGGTGCCGACGTTGGCCAGGAGATCCCCCACCAGGAGCCCGGCGAGCCGCCGGTCGCGCAGCACCTCGCGGTAGCCGCGCGCGGGGGCGGTCGTGGTCAGCGCAGCTCCTGGATGCGCAGCAGGTTGCCCGCCGGGTCGCGGAACGAGCAGTCGCGGATGCCGTAGGGCTGGTCGACCGGCTCTTGGACGACCTCGGCGTTGGCCGCCTCGAGCTTGGCGAACAGGGCGTCGAGGTCCTTGGTGGCGAGGTTGACCGAGGCGTAGGTGCCCTTGGCCATCATCTCGTTGATCATCCGGCGCTCGTCGTCGGTCAGGCCCGGCGTCGCGGCCACCGGCGCCAGCACGATCGCGGTGTCCGGCTGGTTCGGCGGGCCGACGGTGATCCACTGCATGTCGCCGTACTTGACGTTCTGGCGGACCTCGAAGCCGAGGAGGTCGCGGTAGAAGGCGAGCGAGGCTTCCGGATCCGTGTGCGGGAGGAAGCTGGAGTGAATGGTGACGTCCATGGTCGTCACCCTAGGTGGCCGTCGACGGCCGCGCTTCTCGATTCCTGATCGGTCGCGTGACCTGTTTGGCGACGCACGGCGGCATGCCGACGGTGGCCTCGGCCTGCTGCTCGCGGTAGGCGCTCGGAGGCATCCCGACCAGCTCGGCGAACCGGGTGCTGAAGGTGCCGAGCGACGAGAACCCGACGGTGAAGCAGACCTCGGTGACGCTCAGCTCACCCTTGCGCAGCAGCGCCATGGCCCGTTCGATCCGCCGCGTCATGAGGTACGAGTACGGTGACTCACCGTAGGCGCGCCGGAACTGCCGGCTGAGGTGCCCGCCGGACATGTTCACGCCACGCGCCAGCGCCTCGACGTCGAGCGGCTGGGCGTACTCCCGGTCGATCCGGTCGCGCACGCGCCGCAGCAGCGCGAGGTCGCGCAGGTACTGCTCCGTGGACGTGCTGGTCACCCCTGGATCCTGCCACAGCGGACGGGCCCGGCGGAGGGAATCGTGTCGACCCCCTGATCACGCGTGTCGACCCTTCGATCACGCGTGTCGACCGTTCCCGCACGGCATCCGCGGTGACCGGAAGCGGATCTCGCGTGATTGGAGGCGGATCTCGCGTGATTGGAAGGCGATCTCGCGTGATTGGAGGGGCATCACGCGTGATTGGAGGGGCGACACGGTCAGGGGAAGGCGTCGCGGAGGGTGTTGCGGAGCCACTGCTGGGCCGGGTCGGCGTCGAGGCGGGCGTGCCAGGACAGGCAGACCTCGAGGCCGGGCAGGTCCGCCGGGACCGGGAACCAGCGGAGGCCGAGCGGCTCGCCGTACTGCTCGGCGAGGCGCCGCGGCAGCAGGCCGACGTACGGGCTGGACGCGACCACCAGCGCGGCCACCGCGGCCGTGGGGACGACGGCGGCGACGTGGCGGCGCAGGCCCGCCGCCTCGAGCGCCTCGTCCAGCGGGCCGCGGGCGAGGCCGCGGCGGGAGGCCGCCACGTGGGGGTGCCGGCACAGCTGCGCCAGGGTCGGCCGGCGGACCCGGCCCAGCGGGCTGTCCGCGCGCACGGCCGCCACCAGGTGGTCGTGGTAGAGCACCGCCGTCCGGATGTCGGGGGACGGGTGCCCGCCCACGCCGATGTCCAGGTCGACCGAGCCGTCACGCAGGGCCTCGGCGCTCTCGTCCCCTTCGGCCACGAACCGCAGCGTGACACCCGGCGCGGCCGACGCCACCGCGTCGGCCGCGGCCGTGGCGAGGGTCGCGGCCACGCCGTCGTTGATGCGGATCGTGAACGTGCGGTCCAGGGTGGCGAGTGAGAAGTCGGTGCTGACCAGCGACGCCGCTTCCTCCAGCAGCGAGCGCACCCGAGGCGCGGTGCGCAGCGCGAACGGCGTCGGCGCCAGCCCGCGGCCGGCCCGCACCAGGATCGGGTCGCCCATCGCCCGCCGCAGCCGGCCCAGCGCGCGGCTGGTCGCCGGGATGGACAGGTGGAGGCGCTCGGCCGCCGCCGTCACGCTGCCGTCCCGCAGGAGCGCGTCGAACACGCGCAGGAGGTTCAGGTCGAGCTGCTCGGGCATGGTTGCAGCGTACGCAAAACAGTCTTGTCGAAGTTGCGTCGCGCGCAGAGGTCCGTCGTTCCTACCGTCGGCCCCATGCACCTCAAGCAAAGAACGAGCCTGCTCCCGCTCATGTGCGCGTGCGTCGTGCTCGTCGTGGGCATGGTCGCGGCGGTCAACCTGGCCGTCCCGCTGCTCGCCGCGAGTCCGTTGCACCCGTCGGCGCCGGCGCTGGTCTGGATCGTCGACACCTACGTCATCGTGTTCGCCTGCCTGGTGATCCCCGGCGGGGCGGCAGGCGACCGGTTCGGCCGCAAGGGCGTCCTGCTGGCCGGGCTGGTGCTGTTCGCGGTGGGCGCGCTGCTGTCGGCGGTGGCGCCCGGCGTCGCCGTCCTGCTCGCCGGCCGGGCGCTCACCGGGGTCGGCGCGGCCGCGGTCCTGCCCAACTCGCTCGCCGTCCTGCTGCACGCCGTTCCCGCCGGACGCCGGCCGGCCACCATCGCGACCTGGGCGTCGATGACCGGTATCGGCGGGGTCGCCGGTAACGCCGGCGGGGGGCTGCTGCTGGCGGGCGGATCGTGGCGCTGGCTCTTCGCGGCCGCCGTGCCGGCCGCGCTCGCCGCGGCCGTCCTGGTCGCCCGCACGGCGCCGGTTTCGGCCCGCCACGATCGCCCGCTCGGCCCGGTGGCCGCGCTGTTGCTGGTCGGCGCGTCGGTCGCGCTGCTGGTCGGGATCGTCCAGGGCCCGGAGTCGGGCTGGGGCAGCACGCTCGTCGTGACCGGCTTCGCCGGTGCCACCGTGCTGTTCGCGGCGTGGGTGGTCGTCGAACTGAGGTCGGAGCACCCGCTCCTGGACCCGCGGCTGTTCCGGATCGCCGGCCTGCGCAGCGCCTGCCTCGGCATGACCGCGATCTTCTTCGGGATGTTCGCGCTGTTCTACGTCAACGCGTCGTTCCTCCAGTACGCCAAGGGTTTCGGGGTACTGGCGACCGGGCTCGGGATCGTCCCGCTGACCGTGCCGATCGTCCTCGGCGGACGGCACGTGGGTCGCCTGTCCCGGCGCATCGGGGTCGACGGGACCGTCGCGCTCGCCTTCGCGTTCGTCGGAGCCGGCTTGCTCGGACTGTCCACGAGCGACGCGACCACCCCGTACGCCGGGTACGCGGCTTGGCTCGTCGTGACCGGGATCGGGGTGACGCTGGCGTTGCCGACGCTGTCGGGCGTGATCGCGGGCGCTCTCCCGGCGGCGCAGGCGGGGGTGGCCACCGGGTTGCAGGCCACGACCCGGGAGTTCGGCAGCGCGCTCGGCGTCGCCGTGGTCAGCACCGTCTCCACCGCGTGGTTCACGGCCGCGCTGCCGCCGGAGGGCCGTGGGGCGCACACGGTGGCCGAAGCCCTCGCCCGGACGCCCCGCGCGTCCGACGTGGTGGCCGCGTTCGTCTCGGGGACGGACGCCGGGCTGCGCGTCGCCGGGGTGGCGGTGCTCGTCCTCGGCGGTCTCGTCGCAGGGGAGTCGTGGTGGTCGCGGCGACGGCGGTGAAGACCGTCCCGGGAGTTCCCGTGCCCCCGGGACGGCCGTGCACCGGTGCTGCAAAGACCGTGGCGGTCCTTCCGGCGGCATACCCGTCCACCGGGACGACTTCCACGACCCGTGCGCCGAAGCGGAGTGACCCGCCGCGGCGCTCGACCCCGGGCCCCCGCCCGGTGCGCCGGAAGAAGGCCACCCCGGGGGCGTCGGGTTCCCTCGGGATGGCCCTCTCCTGGCCCGCCGGGCGCTCGGTTGTCCAACGCGAGGCGGGCAGGGGGACGCTGGGGCCGGCCACCACACCACCCAGCCGCGGAGGGAGTGTGGTGGCCGGCAAGGGACGGCGGCCGCCGCGCGCAGCCGGCGTCCCGGCTTTCTCTACCTCCCCATCGGGATGGCCATGGTCGGCAGCGCGGCGCCGGGCTGCGCGGCGAACGCCGTGGTCGGCGGGGCCGGCAGCGACTGCGCGGGGAACGCCGTCGTCGGGATGTCGTTGGCGAACTCGCTCTCGAACTCCCGCTCGAAGGCCTGGTGGTCGAAGCCGCTGTCGAACTCCGGCGGCACCTCGGCCGCCAGCGCGGCGAGCGCCGGTTCGACGGTCGGCACCTCGGGGACCTCCGCGACGGGAGCGGGCTCCGGCTCCGGCACGTAGTCGGGTGCCGGCAGCCGCCGGTCGAGCTCGGCCATCCAGTCGAGCATCGCCCGCGGCTTGTCCCAGCAGGAGATGCCGACGAGCCTGCCGTCGCGGACGAAGCCGGTGATGCCGTCGGCCAGCGACACGGTGTCCTCGGCCAGCGACGGCATCCCGCACATCTGCAGCCGGGTGTCGTACAGCGTCGACCAGGCGCGGGGGAGCGGGGTGAACGGCTTCGCGCTCGAGTGGCCCACCAGCAGGTTGTCCGCCGCGTGCCGGGCCGACTCGACGGCGTTGATCCAGTGCTCGACCCGCCGCGGGGTCTCGTCGAAGCGCAGGTTCGGCCAGCGCGCGATGTCGCCGGCGATGACGACGTCGGAGGCGCCCTCGGCGAACAGCTTCGAGTCGCAGAGGACGCCGTCGCTGATGTCGAGGCCGGAGCCGCGCATCCAGTCCACCGACGGGACACTGCCGATGGCCAGCACGACGACGCTGGCGACCAGCAGCTGGTTGTTCGTCAGGTGCAGCCCGACGGTGTCCTTCGTGCTGATCCAGTGCCGGACTTCGCTGCGCATCGCCAGGTTCGCGCGGTGCTCGTGGTGCGCCTCGACGATGCCGCTGGAGACGCGGTCGCCGAAGCGGTGCAGCGGGGCCTTCGCGTGCCCGATCAGGGTGACGTCCCGGCCGATGTGCCGCATGCTCGCGGCGAACTCGTTGCCGATCAGGCCGGCGCCGATCACCACGGCCGGCTTCTTGCTGGCGTTGAGGCAGCGCCGCACCGCCATCGAGTCCTCGACCGTGCGCAGGATCCGCACCCGCGGGTCGTGCCGCGGCGCGCCGGGCAGGTGCCGCGGGTAGACGCCGGTGGCGGCGATCAGGCCGTCGTACCAGAGGGACTCCCCGCCGGGCAGGTGCACGACCCGCTCGGTGGTGTCCAGGTGCGTGACCCGCGCGCCGAGGCGCCAGTGCACGTCGAGGTCCGGCAAGTAGTGCGAAAGGCCCACGTCGCTGGGCCGTTCGGTCCCCATTACCAGCGCCTTGGAGACCATCGGGCGGTGGTAGGGCCGCCGGGCCTCGTCGCCGATCAGGACGATCTCGCCGTCGAACTTCTGTTCCCGCAGTCGCTCCGCGGCGCGCAACCCTGCGACACCCGCGCCGACGATGACGATCCGGTCGCCGTCAGCCATCCAGGTCCCCTCTCATCACGACCGCCTGCATCGGGCAGCAACGGGCGGCCATCTTCGCCTGTTCAATGGTGGTTTCGTCCAGCAGCCGCGTGTGGAAGCGCAGGCGGCCGTCCTGTCCGAGGTCGAACACGTCCGGCGCCTCCATGGCGCAGATGCCGTAGAGCTCGCAGCGGTCGTTGTCGACGCTGATCCGGGGCCCGCCGCCGGGCAGACGGAACGGCATGTCAGGCCACCTGCTCTTCCACGAGGCCGATCCGCTCCAGCGTGCGGGCCGGCATGAACCGCAGCATCGACACCGTCACGGCCGGCACGAGCAGCGTGATGCCGCCCAGCCAGGTCACCGAGAGGTGGCCGTTGGCGATGGCGCCGAACCAGGAGTGGACCGCGATGAGCCCCACGGCCGGGTACGCGCAGCGGTGCAGCCACAGCCAGCGCCGGTAGGAGGTGAAGCGCTGCAGGCCCGCGGTGAGGAAGATGGCGAACATGACCTCGAAGCCGACGATGCCGGCGATGTGGCGGGCTTCCTGGCCGGAGCCGAACGGGATGAACATGTAGGCGAAGCTGTACGGCTGGACGGTCAGGTAGGTGAAGCCCAGCGCGTGCACCGCGCCGAAGATGATCGTCGCGGTGGCCAGCACCATGTGCGTGCTGCGCAGGCCCTTCCGGCCGGTCACCGAGCGGATCCAGCCGGTCGCGGTGAGCACGCCCCAGGTGAGGGTCAGCATCGCCGCCCCGTAGGAGGTCCTGGCGGCGAACGCGGCCAGGCCGCGGGCGGCCGGGTCGGTCTTCGGCTGGAACTGCTGGGTGAGGAAGATCGTCGCGTCGTGCCAGGTCTCAACCATGGCTACCCCCGGTTCTCGCGGTGGCCGGCCGGGACGACGTCCTGCCGCGGCCACGGTTGCTCTTGACTTGGCGCAGCACGTAGAAGAGGCCGCCGCCGAGGAGCAGGAACAGGCCGCCGACCACGGCGATCTGCGACGGGTCGAGCCCGAGCTGGATGCCGGTGGGTGCCGAGGTGGTCGAGACCACCGGGGCCGGCAGCGCGGTGTAGTCGACCATCCCGGTGCTCTCGAGCATCGTCATGTGCCGCATCACGGCCTGGTTGCCGACGGTCGCGAAGGCCCGCACGTCGTCGTTGCGGGTGCCGGCGCGCAGCTGCGCCAGTACGGCGAAGACCTGCCCGTGCGCCGCCCGCAGCCGGTTGGCGAAGACGCGGTCGAACTCCGGGCCGGGGGAGGCGGCCATCTCTTCGGCGAGCCAGCCGCGCTGTTCCTCGGAGGGCTGGTCGGGGACCGGCGAGTTCAGCTTCTGCGACAGCGCGCGGGTCGCCACGTCCAAGCGGCCGTGGTCCATCATGATCGCGAAGCCGACCTTCTGGACGATCGGGCTGCCCTTCTCCATGGCCATCATGCCGGAGGGCATTTCCCACAGGCCCGCCTGGCGGACCTTGGTCAGCAGCACCGCGTCGGTGTCGGACACCGAGTTCACGGCGCCGGTCTGGGCGAGGGAGGCCGAGCCCGGCGCGAGCAGCGCCAGCACGAGCGCCACGACGAACAGGATCCGGACCAGCGGCCGGGAACGCTCGAGAACCGACGCGGGTTCGAAGTCGAACCCGGCGAGCTCAGACGCCGAACGCATTTTGCCTCCACTCGTCCTGGGTCAGGGTGATCTTCTTGCCGTCCGGCGCGATCGGGTACCACGCCTGGTCGGCGCCCTGGCCGGACGTGTCGGCCGGTTCCTCGTCACCGGTGAAGTGGTATAGCGGCCAGCCGGCGAGGGTCTGCTGCACGCTGCCGTCGTCGCGGGTGATCTGGCCGACCAGCGACCGGTCGACGTCGATCGGGGCCAGGGTGCCCGGCTTGACCGGGATCCACTTGGCCGCGCACGCGTCCGTGCAGTTCGACCGCGAGGGGTTGGGGGTGTCCCGGTCGTACCGGTAGATCGTGTACCCGGTCCCGTCGACGAGCAGGAGTCCGAGGTCGAACGTCTTCGCGGCCCTGAGCTGGCTCTTCGCCGGGTTGTTCGGGTCGGCGGTGATGCCCTGCGGCATCGGCAGGACGACCTGGCCCTGCTGCATGCCGGGCATCTGCATCCCGGCGCCGCCGGCGGCGTACCCGCCACCCGAGGTGGTGGCGGCGCCGGCGGTACAGGCAGTGAGCAAGGCGAGTGCAGAGAGGCACACGGCGGCGGGGACCACCGGGCGGGGAATGCGGATCACTGCTCCTCCGTGGGGCATGACTACGCGCTGTTGCCGGTAGTGCAACGGAAAAGGGCGCGAAAGATCCACAGTGGACATTCGGTCCGGAGTGGATGCGGAGCGTTGCGGGGGACAACGCCTGGTCGGGGTCTTCGGTAGGGGATACGGACACGGTCCGGAAACGGTTCAAAAAAGTTTTGCCACCGGTTTGCGGGCCCCGGGTACTGGACGCCGGGGCTCGCGCACACCAGGATGTCCCGCGTGGGACGGCACACCCGAGCGCTGAGATCCGTCGGTGATCAGGAAGCCGTCGTCGAGCCCGACGGCGGCCACGACGATCTGGCGAAGGCGCTCTACCAGGAGTTCGGCGGGTCCCTCATGGCGTTCGCGCTGCGGCTGACCGGCCACGACCGGCAGTGGGCCGAAGACGTCGTGCAGGAGACCCTGATCAAGGCGTGGCGGAACGCCGACAAGCTCGACCGCCAGCCCGAGATGCTGCGTGCCTGGTTGTTCACGGTGGCCCGCCGTATCGTCATCGACGGCTGGCGCAGCCGCAGTGCCCGCCCCCAGGAGATCGAGGAGATCGAATCCGACGCGATCGCGGTGTCCGACGAATCGGACCGGACGCTCGCCGCGATGATCGTTTACGAGGCGCTGCAGGGTCTCTCGCCCGAGCAGCGGGAGGCCATCCAGCAGACCTACCTGCGCGATCGGACCGTGAACGAGGTCGCGGCGACCCTCGGCGTGCCACCGGGCACCGTGAAGTCCCGCATCCACCACGCCGTCCGCGCGCTGCGCCGGGCCCTGCGCGAGCGGGGGTGAACTGAGCGTGGCCGGATCACCGCACACCGACGTCGCCGCCTACGTGCTGGGCGTCCTCAGCGAAGCCGAGAACTCCCAGTTCGAAGCCCACCTGATGAACTGCCCGCACTGCCAGCTCGACCTGATCGAGCTCTACCAGCTGCCGGACGTGCTCGACCTGGTGAAGCGCAGCTGGCCGGAGCCCCCGATGCCCGCGCCCGGTCCGCGCACGCTGTCCCCGGGCCCGCGGGTGCTGCGCGGCCTGATGGAAGAGGCCGCGGTCAAGCGCCGCCGCCGTCGCCGGATCGGCATCCTCGCCGGGGCCGCGGCCGCGGCGGCCGTGATCGCCGGCCCGCTGGTGACCCTCGCGGTCCGGCCGGCCGACGCCGTCCCGCCCGCTTCGCTCGCCGCCCCGAGCAACAAGCAGCCACCGCCGGCGACGAGCGTCCCGGCGACGTCCACCGCGCCGCCCGGCGGTGCCCCCGGCCAGCCCGGCGGCGGCCAGACCTACGGCCGCGGCAGCGGCGGGTCCGCCGTCAGCGCCCTGGTCACCGTTTCGCCGGTGGAGTGGGGCAGCCGCGTCGAGCTCGAGCTGCGCGGGATCGTCGGGCCGGTGAAGTGCCAGCTGGTCGCCGTCCCGGCCACCGGGGCCGAGCGCGTCGTCTCCAGCTGGTCGGTGCCGCCCAAGGGGTTCGGCATCCCCGGCTCGCCCGAGCCGTTGCGGCTGCAGGGCTCGGTCTCCCTGGCGATGGACCAGATCAGCCGGTTCGAGGTGCGCGGCGAAGACGGCACGGTCCTCGTCGTCGTCCAGCGCTGAATCTCTTTCTTTTCGGTGAAACGTCGTGACCTGGGTGAATGCTGTCCGGTTGCGTTCTTGTAGATAACGAACAGATAACGGACCGGTCGCTTTTGAACCTCGGGCCGCTCGGGTCCGTATCCCCCAATGCATCCCCCGATGCATCCCGACAGCCGGAACCGCAAGCATCCCCACTCGGGTTCCGTGCGATCTCGAGCTCAATAAACGGTAGTTCTTGCCCGGGCTGCCGCGCCGTTGGCGCGCGCCCGGAATAACGAACGAGGTGAACTAGTCTATGGCCCGGAATTCTCGGTCCCCCGTGACGGGCAAGCACCGCGTTGCCCGCCGAACCAAGATCGCGATGGGTGCGATCGGCCTGGCGATCGCCGTCGGCGCACTCGCCGTCGCGGTCACCGCGGGCCGCACGGGCGAAGCCAGCGCGGACCCGGCGGACCCGTCGTTCTACATCGACATCAACAAGGTTCCCGCCGGCAGCAACGTGAACGCGGCCCTGAAGGGGAAGGGCGCGAAGGGCTCCTTCACCGTCGACTGTGGAACGAACGCGGACGGCTCGCACCACAACCCGGACAACTTCATCGCGCAGCCCGGGATCAAGAACGGTGCCCAGCACCTGCACGACTACGTCGGCAACGTGACGACCGACGCCGACTCCAGCCTCAAGAGCCTCCTCGCCGGCGGCACCACCTGCAAGAACGGTGACAAGTCGGCGTACTTCTGGCCCGTCATCCGGATCGACCGCGAGGACAACGCGACCAACCAGAGCAAGAACCAGAAGGCCAAGCAGGAGCAGCAGGGCAAGACCGGCGACGTCCAGCAGGACAAGAGCCAGCAGGACGCCAAGGACGCGCAGGAGCAGCGTCAGGGCGGCGGCCAGGCCGGCCGGGGCGCCCGGCAGCAGGGCGACCAGAACGACGGTCAGCAGCAGGACCGGCAGCGCCGTCAGCAGAACAACCAGCAGCAGGACCAGAACCAGCAGGACCAGAACCAGCAGAACCAGCAGGACCAGAACCAGCAGCAGGACAAGAACCAGCAGGACCAGAACAAAAACCAGCAGAACCAGCAGAACCAGAACCAGGCGCAGCAGGAGGAACTCGGCGGTCCGCAGGGCGCGAACGAAGAGGTCGGCGACAACGACGGCGAGATCATCGAGCCGGAGTCTGCGACGCTGAAGTTCATCGGCGGCGGCGCGCGGAACGTCGTCGCGATGCCGCTCGGCCTGAAGATCCTCTACGGTGACGCCAAGCAGAGCACCAACGGCCCGAAGAACGCCCGGCCCAGCTGGACCTGCACCGGGTTCGAGGACCGGCTCACCGACAAGTACCCGATCTGCCCGCAGGGCAGCAAGGTCGAGCGGATCCACGCCTTCCCGAACTGCTGGGACGGCAAGAACACCGACAGCGCGGACCACCGCAGCCACATCGTGTTCGCCGACCAGCAGGGCAAGTGCCCGCAGGGCTTCAAGAACGTGCCGCAGCTGCAGGTGACCCTGGTGTACAACGTCCCGCAGGACGTCCAGCAGAACAAGCAGTACAAAGTGGACGCTTTCGCGCAGGAAGAGCACAACCCGAAGTCCGACCACGACGACTTCGCGAACGTGATGAGCAAGCAGATCATGGGCCGCCTGGTCAACTGCATCAACTCCGGCAAGGTCTGCGCCGAATAACCCCTCTGCAAGCGGGAAGGAGAACCTCCGATGAACCGTGCTCGCCCGGCTGCCGCCGCATCGATCACCTTCGCCGGACTCGCGCTGGTCGCGGCCTGCGGGACCAACCCGTACGCCACGTCCGGAGCCGTCCAGCCGGTGGTGCTCGGGGCGCAGCAGCAGCCGGCGAGCGCGGTTCCGGCCGGTGCCACGGCGCAGCTGATGACGTCTACAGTGGACGCACTGGGCACGGTGCTGGCCGACGGTGAAGGGCACACGCTCTACCGGTACGCGAAGGACACGGCCGAGCCGTCGAGCGCGAACTGCGCCGGCCCGTGCGCGACGACGTGGCCGCCGCTGATCTCCGACGCCCCGGCGGTGGCCGCCGGGATCGACAGCGCGCTGGTCGGCCAGGTCACCCGGCCCGACGGCCGCAAGCAGGTCACGGTCGCCGGCTGGCCGGTCTACCGGTTCGCGAAGGACACCGGGCCGGGCCTCGCGCTCGGCCGCGGGGTCAGCGCGGACTGGGCCCCGATCACGCCGGCGGGGGAGAAGGCGGGCACCGAGCGGCCGACCCTCGGCATCACGCAGATCGACGGCCTCGGGCCCGTCCTCACGGACGCGGACGGCCGTTCGGTGTACCTGTTCACCAAGGACGGCCGCGGTGCCGGCAAGTCCACCTGCACCGGCGCGTGCGCGCAGAAGTGGCCGCCGCTGCTCGCGAACGGCCGCATCACGGTCCCCGACGGGATGGACGCGGGCCTGGTCGGCCGCATCCGCCGGGAGGACGGCACCACACAGGTGACGGTGGGCGGCTGGCCGGCGTACACGTACGCGGCGGACGAGCCCGGAGAGGCAACCGGCCACGGAACGGACGGCACGTGGTTCGCGCTGGAGCCGAACGGCTGCAAGGCGGAGCCCACGCAGCGCCCACCGGTCCAGCAGGCCAGAGCGACGAACCCCGGCGGGTACTGACCCGCCCCACGATCCCCGGCCCGGCGGACACTTCCCTCCACCTCACCCCCCGAGTCCGCCGGGCCGGTTGCACCACCCCTCGACCGCGGGACTCCCTCCCGCACCACCTGCGGGCCCCCGCCCGCCCGACCCGCGAGACCCAGGTCCCCCACCCACTGCGGGATTCACTCCCGCACCCGAGCCCCGGCCCGGTGGACGCTTCCCTCCACCTCACCCCCCTTGTCCGCCGGGCCGGTTGTTTCACCGCAGGAAATCGCGGGGCTTCGGTCCCGCACCCCGAGCCCCGGTCCGGTGGACGCTTTCCCTCCACCTCACCCCCCAGTCCGCCGGGCCGGGATACCTCACCACCGATCCGGTCAGCCGGATCAGCGAAGGAGGAGAAGGCGGGAGTCGCTCCCGCCCGAGAGTTCCGGCCCGGTGGACACTTCCCTCCACCTCACCCCGGTCCACCGCGCCGGAACCTCCCCAATCACGCGAGATGCCCTCCCAATCACGCGAGATCCCCCTCCAATCACGCGAGATGCCCTCCTGATCACACGAGATACCCGCCCAGTCACACGAGATACCTCCCCAGTCACACGAGATACCCCTCCAGCGAGCGAGATCCGGCCCCGATCACGCGACTTCCGTGGCTGATCACGCGACTTCCGCCCCGAATCACGCGAGACACGCCCCGAAGCCCCGGCCGGTGACCGCCCCTCGGTCACCGGGCCGGATCCGAGTCAGTCCGAAGTAGGCCCGGACCAAACCCGAACAGCGGTAAAAGCAGGGCCGAGCGGGGCCTAACTCAACCGGCCCGCACAGAACCAAGCCAGACCGGAGCGAGCCGAACCGGCTGAAGCAAAACTGAACCGAGCCGGCCGGAACCAAGTCCGCTCCACCTGGGCCGACCGGCCCCCAGAACCCCGGTCCCGGGGGATGCTTCCCTCCACCTCACCCCCCTCATTCCCCGGACCGGTGAACGCTGCGGTCCCCGTGCTCCGGCACGGGGACCGTGGCCCAGAAGTCCAGCGGCACCCGCCCGGCGCCCCGGCCCGCGGAGTCGAGCAACCGGCCCATCAGCTTGACAGTCCGCAGCGTCACCGCCCGGCCGGTGATCTCCAGCCACGGCAGCTTCGCCGCCAGCCGGGCCTCCACCGCCAGCACGTCGTGCGGGGATGGCAGCCACAGCACCAGCATCAGGTTCTCCGCCCCCGCCAGTGCCGCGCACATCCGGACCTCCGGCACCACCGCCAGCGACCGCGCCGTCGTCTCCAGCTTGTCCGGCGGTACCCGCAGCCACAGCGTCACCGTCACCGGAGCCGGGGACGCCGAGCGGGCGATCTCGCACCGCACGCGGATCGCGCCACGGCCGAGCAGTCCTTCCAGACGGCGGCGCACCGTCGTCGCGCCGAGGCCGAGCGACTCCGCCAACGCCGCCGCCGAGGCGCGGGCGTCCGCGCCCAGCGCCAGGATCAGGGCCCGGTCCGCCGCGTCGAACCGCAGCGGGGCACGACGGCGGGCCGGCTTGGCCGACAGCGCCTCCCGCTGGCCCGGCGAGATCGCCCGGACCCGCCAGCGGCTGCCCTCGGTGAACATCCGCGGGGACACCGTCGTCCGCACCCGCGTCACGCCCGGCACCGCCGCCACCCGGCCCGCCACGTGCGCCCCCAGCTCGCGCAACGACGGCGCGACGACGTGGGCGAGCAGGTCGCACGGCCCCGCCACCTGCTCGACCGTCGCCACGTGGACGTCGGAAGCCAGCGCGGCAGCCACCGAAAGCACCGCCCCCGGCTCACAGTCGACGGCGACGAACGCCAGCACCAGCCGCGAGACCACCTCCCCGCCGGCGTACGCGGTGAGCCACGCGTCCCCGCGCTCCACCAGTGCGTCCCAGCGGCGGGCCACCGTCACCGCGCTCAGCCCCAGCGCGTCCCCGAGCGTCGACCACGACGCCCGCGGCGCCGCCTGGAGCGCGTCGGCCAGTTTGAGGTCCTGCTCGGCCAACATGGCGGATTCTTCGCTCATCAGCCCTCGAAACGGTGGTTCCGTCGATTTTCCCCGGCCATTGTGCTCGACTCTCCCATGATCGGCGGATGAGCCTGCGATCCGATGCCGCCGCCCTGCTCGACGACCTGGTCGCCCTGCGCCGCGACCTGCACCGCATCCCCGAGATCGGCCTCCACCTGCCGCGCACCCAGGAACGCGTCCTCGCCGCCCTCGACGGCCTGCCGCTCGAAATCACCCTCGGCAAGAACCTGTCGTCGATCACCGCCGTCCTCCGCGGCGCCCGGCCCGGCGGCACCGTCCTCCTGCGCGGCGACATGGACGCGCTCCCGGTCACCGAGGCCAGCGGCGAGGAGTTCTCTTCGACCCTCGACGGCGCCATGCACGCCTGCGGCCACGACCTCCACACGGCGGGCCTGGTCGGCGCGGCCCGCCTGCTCGCCGCCCGCCGGCAGGACCTCGCCGGCGACGTCGTCTTCATGTTCCAGCCCGGCGAAGAAGGCTGGAACGGCGCCGGCCACATGATCGACGAAGGCGTGCTGACGGCGTCCGGCAGGCAGGCCGACGCCGCGTACGGCCTGCACGTCTCCGCGGCGAGCTACGCCAAGGGCCACTTCGTCGCCCGCCCGGGCACGCTGATGGCGGCGTCGGGCGCGCTCGAAGTCCGGGTCAAGGGCGACGGCGGCCACGGCTCGTCCCCGCACGACGCCCGCGACCCGATCCCGGCGGCCTGCGAGATGGTCACCGCGCTGCAGACGATGGTCACCCGCACCTTCGACGTCTTCGACCCGGTCGTGGTCACCGTCGGCTCGTTCCACGCCGGCACCCGCCGCAACATCATCCCGGACGACGCGGTCTTCGAAGCCACGCTGCGGTCGTTCTCGCCGGAGGTCGCGGCCCGGGTCGGCGAGCGCGCGGTGCAGGTCTGCCGCGGCATCGCCCAGGCGCACGGCCTCGACATCGACATCACCTACGAACCCGAGTACCCCGCGACGGTCAACGACGCCGGCGCCTACGACTTCGTCGCCGCCACCATCCGCGACGTCTTCGGCGAGGACCGCTTCACCGAGATGGCCGATCCGATCACCGGTTCGGAGGACTTCTCCCGTGTCCTGGACCGGGTTCCGGGCGCGTACCTGTTCCTCGGCGCCTGCCCGGGCGACCCGGCGACCGCCCCGGACAACCACTCGCCGCGGGCCCGGTTCGACGATCATGTGCTCGGCGACGGCGCCGCGCTGCTGGCCGAACTCGCCGTCCGCCGGCTCGCGCTCCTGGCCGGGTGATGCCCGTGCGCAGCTACCACTGGCCCCCGCTGCTGCCCGTGCTCGCCCTGGTCCTGATGCCGTTCCTGCCGTTCGTCAACACCACCGGGCTGTGGCTCGGCCTGCCGCGGATGATCGTGTGGGGCGCGTTCTGGTGCCTCATGTTCACCCCGGCGCTGCTGCTCTCGGAACGCCTGATGCGCGCGGGGGAGGGCGACGGATGATCCTCGCCTTCACCCTCGCGGGCATCGCGCTGATCGGCGTCCTCGGCTTCGTCGGCCGCCGCCGTCCGGCCGCGGACCTGGCCGAGTGGACCGTCGGCGGCCGCCGCTTCGGCGCCGTGACGATGTGGTTCCTGCAGGCGGGGGAGGTGTTCACCACCTTCACCTTCCTCGGCATGGCCGGCCTCGCCTTCTCCGGCGGCGTCGCCGCGATGTACGCGCTGCCGTACGTCCCGATCGCCTACGTCGTGCTGTTCTTCCTCGCGAAACGCCTGTGGACGCTGGGCAAGGAGCGCGGCTACCTCACCCAGGGCGACTTCCTCGAGGACCGCTACCGCAGCCGCACGCTCGGGACGCTGTCCGCCGTGCTCGGCGTGGTGTTCGTGCTGCCGTACCTGCAGCTGCAGATCACCGGGCTCGGGCTGATCGTCCGGCTGGTCACCGGCGACACCGCGTCCGGGACCTTGAGCATGGTGGCCGGCAGCGTGCTGGTGGTCGCGTTCGTGCTGTGGGCCGGCTTGCGCGGCGTGGCGGCGACGTCGTACTTCAAGGACGGCATCATGCTCGTCGCGCTGGTGGTGCTGATCGTCGCCGTGCCGACGCACTTCGCCGGCGGCATTCCCGCGGTGTTCCGCAAGGTCGAGCAGCTGCACCCGGAGAAGTTGTTCCTCCACAGTGGACCGAACGACCACGTCTGGTTCGTGACCAGCATGCTGGTCAGCGCGATCGGCGTCGGGCTGATGACGCTGCCGCACTCGTGGCCGGCGCTGATGTCCGCGCGCGACCCGAAGGTGCTGCGCCGCAACTACGCCTGGATGCCGGTGTACGAGCTGTGCCTGCTGCTGCCGATGGTCATCGGGTTCGCGGCGATCCTCGTGGTACCCGAAGGGAGCGACCCGAATGGAGTATTGCTGACGCTCTCGAAGGACGCCTTGCCCGGGTGGGTGACGGGGATCGTGGTGGTCGCCGCGACGGCCACCGCGATGGTGCCGGCGGCGGGGATCCTGATCGGCATCTCCTCGCTGGTGGCCCGGAACATCGTGCGCGTCCGCAGCGGCCGCCGTCAGTTCTGGATCAACCACGGCACGGTTGTGGTCGCGAGTACGCTGGCCCTCGTGCTCGGCATCTTCCGGCCGGATCTGCTGGCCAACCTGCTGTTGCTGACCTATTCGGGCTCGGTCCAGCTGGCGCCGGCCAACCTGCTGGGGTTCCTGCGGCGCGTGCCGGTCGGCAAGGGCCCGGTGCTGGCCGGGCTGGTCGCCGGCGAGCTCGTGGTGCTCTGGCTGACCTTTGTGGACACTCAGCTGGTGGGCACGGTGAACGTCGGCCTGGTCGGGCTGGGCGTGAACGTCGTCGTGCTCGCTTCGGTCGCGGCGGTGGCGCCGCGGAAGACGGCTCTCGTGGAGGCGGCGTGACGCGCACGGTGTTCACCGGCGGCTCGGTTTTCGACGGCACCGGAGCGGACCCCGCCCCGGCCGACGTCGTCGTCGAGCACGGCCGGATCGTCGACGTCGGCACCGGCCTCGACGGCGACGAGGGCGTCGACTGCACGGGCACGGTGCTGCTGCCCGGGCTGTTCGACTGCCACGTGCACGTGACGGTTTCGGACATCGGCCTGCTGGCGCGGGTGCAGAAGCCGTTCTCCTACCAGTTCTACGAAGCCGCGCGGAACCTGTGGGCGACGCTGGGCCTGGGCATCACGACGGTCCGCGACGCGGCGGGTGCCGACCTCGGCATCAAGCAGGCGGTGGACGACGGCCTGATCCCGGGGCCGCGGCTGCAGATTTCGGTCGGGCTGATCAGCCCGACCGGCGGCCACGGCGACGCGTGGCACCCGTCCGGGTTGTGCGTGCCGCTGATGGTCCCGCACCCGGGCCGGCCGGAGACCACGGTCGACGGCCCCGACGAGATGCGCCGGGTGGCCCGGACGCTGCTGCGCGCGGGCGCCGACGTGCTCAAGGTGTGCACGACCGGCGGCGTCCTGTCCCCGCGCGACGACCCCCGGCACTCCCAGTTCACGCCGGAGGAGCTGGACGTCCTGGTCACGGAGGCGGCGATGCAGGGCCGCCCGGTGATGGCGCACGCCCAGGGCGCGGCGGGCATCAAGAACGCGGTCCGCGCGGGCGCGCGCTCGATCGAGCACGGGATCTATTTGGACGACGAAGCGATCGAGCTGATGCTGGGCCACGGAACCTGGCTGGTCCCGACGCTGATCGCCCCGGTCAACGTGGTCCGCGCGGCGGACGCGGGCGTGGACCTCCCGGCGGCGGTGGTGGCGAAGGCCCGCGAAGTGGTGGAGGTCCACCGGGAGTCGGTCCGCCGCGCGTACGCGGCGGGGGTCCGCATCGCAATGGGCACGGACAGCGGCGTGGGGCCGCACGGGACGAACCTCGAGGAACTGGCCCTGATGGCGGCGTGCGGCATGCCACCGGGTGAGGTCTTGGAGGCAACGACGTCGTCGGCGGCCCGGTTGATGGGGCTGGACGGCGAACTGGGCCGGCTGGAGCCGGGGCTGCGCGCGGATGTTGTGGTGGTGGAGGGGGATCCTTACGACTTCCCGGCGCTGGCGTCGAACATCCGCGAGGTCTGGAAGGACGGCATCCGGGTGGTCTGACGCCGTGTCGTCCACCCCGGTACGCGTGTCGTCCGTCAGGATTCGGGGTTCAACAGGTCCTTCAGCGCCGCAGCGAATTTCGCCGGGTTCCGCTGTGGTGCCAGGTGGGATCCCGGCATCTCGGTGAACGGCAACCCCAGCTCCAACGCCAGGATCTTCGCCGGCTGGTAGTGGTACCGGCCCCGGCTGCCCTCGCCGGCCACCGGGATGATCTCCGTGCTCGCCTTCCGCAGCGCCCGCAGGTCCGGCAGGTAGTCGAAGAACTCCGTCAGCTCGCGGTCGAACAACCGGATCCAGTCGGCCTCGTGCGGAAGGCGGAGGTTGGGCAGGTTCGGCAGGGCCGCTCCGGCGATGGCGTCCGCGAACCGGGTCACCGCCGTCATCAGCTCGCCCGCGCGGGCCAGCCGGACCTGTTCCGCCGCCGCCTCCAGCCAGCCTTCCGCGTCCGGCATCAGGTGGACCGCCGGGGGCTCGTGCGCCACCAGCGTCGTCACGTGGTCCGGGTGGCGGGCGACGAGGTCGAGGCCGATCAGGGCACCCGCGCTCGAGCCGAACACCTGGGCCGGGCCGCCGGCCGCGTGCTCGAGGACCGCCAGCGCGTCGTCCGCCTGCAGGGAAACCGGGACCGGGCCGGTCGTGGTGTCCGTGCTGCCGAAGTGGCCTCGGCGGTCGTAGGTGATCACGGTGTAGTCCGCGTACAGCTGCTTCGCCAGCGCGCGGTAGGCGTCGCCCGATCCGGTGCCGCCCGCGATCAGCAGCAGGGCCGGGCCCTCCCCGCCGCGGCGGACGAGGAGCTCGCCGTCCTCCACCGGGCAACGGCTTTCCGAGATCATGCATCGAAGTGAAGCACAAGGGCCGCAAGCTAATGTGCGCGGTATGACGGAACGGCGAGCGATCCTCAGCGGGTCCGTGTTCGAGGAACACATCGGCTACGCCAGGGCCGTGGTGCACGGCGACCGGGTGTACGTCTCGGGCACCACCGGCTTCGACTACGCGACGATGACGATCGCCGAAGACGTCGTCGAGCAGGCGGCCCAGTGCCTGCGCAACATCGAGGCGGCGCTGGCGGAGGCGGGCTGCACGTTCGCGGACGTGGTCCGCGTCCGCTACCTGCTGCCCGCGCGCGCGGACTTCGAGCCGTGCTGGCCGGTGCTGCGCAAGGCGTTCGCCGAGGTCCGCCCGGCCGCGACGATGCTGGAGTGCGGCCTGGCGGACCCGCGCATGAAGATCGAGATCGAGGTGGACGCGGTCAGAGCCGCTCGATGATCGACGCGGTGGCCAGTGCTCCGCCCGCGCACATCGTCACCAGCGCCGTCGAGGCGTCCCGGCGCTCCAGCTCGTGCAACGCCGTCGTCAGCAGGCGGGCTCCCGTGCTGCCCACCGGGTGACCGAGGGCGATCGCGCCCCCGTTGACGTTCACCCGGGACGGGTCCGGCGCCACCACCTGCTGCCACGACAGCGCGACCGACGCGAACGCCTCGTTGACCTCGAACAGGTCCACGTCACCCACCGTCATCCCGGCACGGGCCAGCACGCGTTCCGTCGCGCGGATCGGGCCGTCCAGGTGGTAGTACGGCTCCGCGCCGACCAGGGCCTGTGCCACGATCCGGGCGCGCGGACGCAGGCCCAGCTCCGCCGCGCGGTCCGCGTCCAGCAGGAGCAACGCCGCCGCGCCGTCGGAGATCTGGGACGACGTGCCCGCCGTGTGGATGCCGTCCTCGACCACCGGCTTCAGCCGCGCGAGCCCTTCGACCGTCGTCTCGCGCAGGCCCTGGTCGCGGGCGACCAGGCGGGTCTCCCCGGTCGGCGAGCCGTCGGAAGACAGCACCGGCGCCTTCACCGGCACGACTTCGCGGTCGAAATGTCCGGCTTCCCACGCCGCCGCGGCCTTCTGCTGCGACAAAGCGCCGAACGCGTCGACGTCGGACCGGGTCAACCCGCGGCGGACCGCGATCCGCTCGGCCGCGCCGTACTGGTTCGGCAGGTCGATCGACCACGACGACGGCCGCGGGGACGCGCCCGCGCGGTTCGTGCCCAGCGGCACCCGGCTCATCGCCTCGACCCCGCACGCGACGCCGGCCTCGATGGCGCCGGCCGCGATCAGGCCGGCGATCAGGTGGGTGGCCTGCTGCGCCGAGCCGCACTGCGCGTCGATCGTCGTCGCGCCCGCCGTCTCCGGCAGGCCCGCGTGCAGCCACGCCGTGCGCGTCACGTTGTTGGACTGCTCACCGGCCTGCGTGACGCAGCCGCCGATGAGCTGCTCGACCAGCGCGGGGTCGATCCCGGCGCGGTCCAGCAGGGCGAGCTGCGCGGCGCCCAGCAGCTCGGCCGCGTGCAGGCCGGCCAGCAGACCGTTCCGCTTGCCGATCGGGGTCCGCACGGCTTCGACGATGACCGGCACGCCCATGTCGTCCCTTTCGTCGGGAAACACTGTTCACTGCCCCAAAAACTAGAACAAGTTATCGTTCTGTGCAAGTCTGCCCAGCTTCGGCCCGTTCTTGATCTTCCCGAGGTGAGCGCACGCTCACCTGGGCATCATCGGTTAAGTAAACGGGTTTCACTTACGGTCTTCCGTTGGTAAACGCCGTATGCTTCAATCCAACCTAGAACGTGTTCCAAGCCGAACCGTGGGAGGCAACGTGGCCGCTCCGCTCATCCCCGCCGGGTTCGACTTCACCGATCCCGATCTCCTCGCAGAACGGCTCCCCGTCGCCGAGTTCGCGGAACTCCGGCGGACCGCTCCGGTGTGGTGGAACCCCCAGAAGCACAACACCGCGGGCTACCGCGACGACGGCTACTGGGTCGTCTCGCGCCACGCGGACGTCAAGGAGGTCTCGCGCGACAGCACGCTGTACTCGTCGCGGGAGAAGACCGCCATCATCCGCTTCGACGAGAACATGACCGAGGACAACCTCGAGGCGAACCGCCTGGTGCTGCTCAACATGGACGCCCCGCAGCACACCAAGCTGCGGCGGATCGTGTCGAAGGGCTTCACCCCGCGCTCCATCTCGAGGCTCGAGGACACCCTGCGCGACCGCGCCGAGCGGATCGTGCACGAGGCGCGCAAGAAGGGCTCGGGCGACTTCGTCACCGACGTCGCGTGCGAGCTGCCGCTGCAGGCCATCGCCGAGCTGATCGGCATCCCGCAGGACGACCGGCTCAAGATCTTCGACTGGTCCAACCAGATGGTCGCCTACGACGACCCCGAGTACGAGGTCGCCCCGCTGGAGGCCTCCGCCCAGCTGGTCGGGTACGCCTGGAACATGGCCGAGGACCGGCGCAAGTGCCCGATGGACGACATCGCCACCAAGCTCGTCCAGGCCGACGTCGACGGCGAATCGCTCGGCTCCGACGAGTTCGGCTTCTTCGTCATCCTGCTCGCGGTGGCCGGCAACGAGACCACGCGCAACGCCATCACCCACGGGATGAAGGCGTTCCTGGACCACCCGGACCAGTGGGCGCTGTACAAGGAGGAGCGGCCGAAGACCGCGCCGGACGAGATCGTCCGCTGGGCCAGCCCGATCGTGGCGTTCCAGCGCACGGCCACCCGCGACACCGAGCTCGGCGGAGCGCAGATCAAAAAGGGCGACCGGGTCGGCATGTTCTACAGCTCGGCCAACTTCGACCACGAGGTCTTCCAGGACCCGGAGAAGTTCGACGTCCTCCGCGAGGACAACCCGCACGTCGGCTTCGGCGGAACGGGCTCGCACTACTGCATCGGCGCCAACCTGGCCCGGCTGGAGATCGACCTGATCTTCAACGCGATCGCGGACGTGATGCCGGACATCACCGAGGCGGCACCCCCGGTGCGGCTGCGGTCGAGCTGGCTCAACGGGATCAAGCACTACCCCGTCGACTACGGCTGAGGAACTCCTCGACGCGGTCCCAGGTGAGCGCGGCCGCGGCCGCGTCGTACTCCGGGCCGTCCGCGTCGGTGTAGAAGTGGCCGAGGCCCGGGTAGGCGAACACCCGGGCCTCGGCGCCCACCCGTTCCGCGGCCGCGCGCCACGCGGCGACCTGCGCCGGGGGCGCGATCGGGTCGGGGTCGGCGACGTGGACCTGCACCGGCAGGCCCGCGCGGACCCCGGCCGGCAACGCCCCCACGGCGTGCACCAGGACCACGCCCGCGGTACCCGGCCGGTGCGGCAGCACGGTCCCGACGACCCCGGCGCCCATCGACACGCCGATGAGCGCGGTCTCGGCGGGCAGGTCGCGCACCGCGTGCAGGGCCCGGTCGGTGATGGTCTCCCAGCCCACGGCATCCTTCAGTGCGAAGCCCTCTTCGAGCGTCGAGGCCGTCCGGCCGGCGTAGAGGTCCGGGGTGGTGACGCGGTGCCCCGCCGCCCGCAGGCGGCCGGCGAGGCCGAGTTCGACGGGCCGCAGTCCCAGCACGGAGTGGAACACCACGATGTCGCTCACCCGGCAATCCTGCCAGGAGGTGACAGAATGGGCCGATGGCAGTGCGAGCGACCGTGGACGTCGAATTCGCCGTCCGCGTCACCAAGCCCGGGCCCGCCGCGATCTCCGTCTCCGCGGCGCACGCCGACACCGAAGAGCTGACCGTCTCCTGGCACGGCGAGAGCGAGCCGGTCGAGTTCGAGCACGGCACCCGCGCCGAGGTCTTCGACCTGCCCGAAGGTGAGCACCGCATCACCTACCACGCCGAGCGGGCGCTGACCGACCCCGAACCCGAGCCCGTCACCCTCAAGGACGTCGCCGTGTTCACCCGGCCGAGCCGGTACTGCCCGTCCGATCGCGTCGGCGGGCTGGTGCCGCCGGAGATCGTCGAGCTCGAAGACCGGCGGGAGCAGGTCGAAGCCATCGTCCGGCACGTCCACGCGCGACTGTCCTATGTGGTCGGTTCAAGCCGGCCCGCCGACGACGCGATCGACACCCTCCTGGCCGGCGAAGGCGTCTGCCGCGACTTCGCCCACGTCTGCATCACCCTCTGCCGGTTCCTCGACATCCCCGCCCGGTACACCGGCGTCTACGCGCCCGGGCTCGCGCCGATGGACTTCCACGCCGTCTTCGAAGCCGCCGTCGACGGGCATTGGTACGTCTTCGACGCCACCCGGCTCGCGCCGCGGCAGACCCTGCTGCGGATCTCCACCGGGCGGGACGCCGCCGACACGGCCTTCCTCGCCACGTTCGGGTGCGAGCTCGACTTCCTGGGCAGCACCGTCTTCGCCACCACCGACGCCGCGCTGCCCACCGACGACGGGTCCGGGCTGGTCGTTCTGGGTTGACCCGCGTGTTGCCTGCGCGAACTCGGCCGCGGCTGGGTAGACAGTCTTCGTGAAGAGTTCCCCGAAGGCGCCGAGCCCCTGGGCCCGGGCACGCGCCCGGTACCGGTGGCTGGACCACCTCGCCCGCGCGACCAACCGCTACATCGACTCCGGCGGGTACCACTACGTCGCCTCGATCACCTACTTCAGCCTGCTGTCGCTGGTGCCGCTGCTGATGGTCGCCTCGTCGGTCGCCGGGTTCGTGCTGGCCACCCAGCCGCACCTGCTCGACACGCTGGTGCACGCGATCGTGTCCACGCTGCCCGGGGCGCTCGGTGACAAGGCCACCGAACTGCTCACCGGCTTCGTCGAGCAGCGGACCAGCGTCGGGGTGCTCGGCCTGGCCATCGGGCTGTACTCGGGCTGGAACTGGATGAACGCCGTGCGGGACTCGCTGACCGCGCTCTGGGGGCAGAACCGGTCGGACCAGTCGCTGCTGCGGCTGATCCTCGTCGACCTGCTCGCGCTGCTCGGCCTGAGCGCGGCGCTGATCGTGTCGTTCACCCTCACCATCTCCGGCACCGCGCTCGGCGGCTGGCTGCTCCGGCTCGCCGGGCTCGACGACACGAGCTGGGGGCACCAGCTCGTGTCGGCCTCCTCGGTGCCGCTGTCGCTGGCCGCCGACTGGCTGGTGTTCCTCTGGGTGCTGACCCGGCTGCCGCGGCAGAAGGTCGGCGTGCGCAGCGCGGTCCGCGGCGCGGTCGCGATGGCCGTCGGGTTCGAGGTGCTGAAGCTGGCCGGCGGGTTCTACTTGCGGCTCATCGGCGACTCGCCGACCGGGATCGCGTTCGGCTCGGTCATCGGCCTGATCTTCTTCATCTCGCTGGTCGCCCGGCTGCTCGTCTTCGTCACGGCGTGGACGGCAACCGGCTCGGACGCACCGCCGCGGCCGGTCCAGCCGCCGGCCCCGGTGGTGCTGGAGCCGACGGTCGTGGTGGATCCGCCGATCGCCGTGCCCGCGACGGTCGGTGTGGTCACCGGGGTGCTCGGCACTCTGCTCGCGCTGCGGTGGCGGCGCTCCCGGCGGTGATCAGCTCGGCTTCTCCGAGCCGACCAGCCACATCGAGAAGTACTGGGACCCGCCGCCGTAGGCGTGGCCGAGCGCGCGGCGGGCGCCGTCGACCTGGTAGTCCCCGGCCCGGCCCATGACCTGCTTGGCCGCTTCGGAGAACCGGAGCATGCCGGACGCGCCGATCGGGTTGGAGGACAGCACGCCGCCCGAGGGGTTGCACGGCAGGCGGCCGCCGATCGCCGTCTCGCCCTTCTCGGTGACCTTCCAGCCCTCGCCCTCCGGGGCGAAACCCAGGTTCTCCAGCCACATCGGCTCGAACCACGAGAACGGCACATAGATCTCCGCGACGTCCACTTCGGACATCGGGTCGGTGATGCCCGCCTCGGCCCACAGCGCGGCCGCGGCCTCGCGCCCGGCCCGCGGGTTCACCTGGTCGCGGCCGGCGAACGTGGTCGGCTCGGTGCGCATCGCCGTCGCGTGCACCCAGGCCGCGCCGCCTTCGACCGCGTCCCCGGCGGCCTCGTCGCCGAGCACCATCGCGCACGCGCCGTCGGACGACGGGCACGTCTCGTCGTAGCGGATCGGATCCCACAGCATCTGCGACGCCCGCACCGACTCCACCGTGATGTCCGGCTGCCGCAGGTGCGCAAAGGGATTCAGGGCGCCGTTGCGCCGGTCCTTCGCCGCGACGATCGCCCCGACGTGCTCGGGCGCGCCCGACCGGCGGATGTAGGAGCGCACGTGCGGCGCGAAGTAGCCGCCCGCACCGGCGCCGACCGGCATCTGGAACGGCGGCAGGATCGACAGGCCCCACATCGCGTTCGACTCGGACTGCTTTTCGTAGGCCACCGTGAGCACCCGCCGGTGCACGCCCGCCTGGATCAGCGACGTCGCCACCAGCGCCGTCGAGCCGCCCACCGAACCGGCGGTGTGCACGCGCAGCAGCGGTTTCCCGGTCGCGCCGAGCGAATCGGCGAGGAACAGCTCGGGCATCATCACGCCCTCGAACAGGTCCGGCGCCTTGCCGAGCACGACGGCGTCGATGTCGGCCCACTCCACCTGGGCGTCGAGCATGGCGCGGTCGATCGCCTCGCGCAGCAGGCCCGGCATGGAGACGTCCTGCCGCTTGGCGCGGTGGTGCGTCTGGCCGGTGCCGAGCACGGCGGTGAGCTGCTTGGTCATCGGGCCTCCAGCACGGTCACCAGGTTCTGTTGCAGGGCCGGCCCGCTCGTCGCGTGCGCCACGGCCTTGCGGGATTCGCCGCGGTGGATCCGGACCGCCGCTTCGCCGATCCGGGCGAGCCCGGCGGAGAACATCGGGTTCGCGGCCAGCGCGCCACCGGACGGGTTGATCTTCACGCCGTCGCCGAGTCCGAGCGCGCTGCGCAGGATGAGCTCCTGGTGCGTGAAGGGCGCGTGCAGCTCGGCGAGGTCGACGCCGTCGAGGTCCAGCGCCTTGGCCGCCGCCTCGGTGGACGGCGACCGCGTCAGGTCTCGGGCGCCGAGCACGGGGGAGTCGACGCGGTGCTCGATGCCGGTGAGCACCGCCGGACGCTCGACGATGTCCCGCGCACGTTCCACAGTGGACAGGACGACCACCGCGGCGCCGTCGGTGATCGGCGCGATGTCGTGCCGCCGCAACGGATCCGCGTAGTACGGCGTGTCGAGCAGCTCGGCGACGTCCTGGCCGGTCCCGCGCGCGGCGACCTCGGCGAGGTCCTTTTCGGACCACAGCCCGGCCTCCAGGCCCAGCCGCGCCTGGATCCCGGCGATCGACACCGAGTCCGGCCACAGCGGCGTGACGACGTACGGGTCGAGCTGCAGGGCGAGCACCCGGCGCAGCCGGCCGGCGCTGGACTTGCCGAAGCCGTAGACGAGCGCGGTCTCGACCTCGCCCATCTTGATCTTCAGCCAGGCCTCGTACAGCGCCCAGGCGGCGTCCATCTCGACGTGCGACTCGTGGATCGGCGGGAACGCCCCGATCGCGTCGACCGCGGCGATGAAGGAGAACGCGCGCCCGGCCAGGTAGTCCGACGAGCCGGAGCACCAGAACCCGATGTCCTTCTTGGACAGCCCGGTCTGCGCGAAGACCTCGGCGAAGATCGGGACGAGCATCTCGACGCCGTTGGTGGTGCCCGGCGTTTCGCGGACGTTGGGGGCCTTCGCGAAGCCCGCGATGGCGACGTCTGGCATCAGGACCTCACAGGTGGTGGGCGAAGGTTTCGTAGGCCGCGTCCGGCTCGCCGGTCGGCTCGAAGTGGCTGATGTTCTCCAGCGACGTCCACCACTCCTCGCGCGGCTTCCACGCGGCACGCACCCGCATGCCCATCTTGACGTCCTCGGCGGCGCAGCCGAGGACGAGGTGCAGGAAGGCGATGTCGGCGCCGTCGAGCAGGATGTACGCGGCGACGTACGGCGGCTTGATCCGCTGGCCGAGGAACGGGACGTTGACGATGCAGAACGTGGTGACGATGCCGGTGTCGGGCAGCTCGACCTCTTCGGTGGTCGGCACGCCGTCGGTCGGGCAGGCCCCGCGCGGCGGGATGTAGACCTTGCCGCAGGCGGGGCAGCGCTGGCCGATCATCTTGCCTTCGGCGAGCCCCCGCAGGTAGGTGCTCTCCTCGGGCGAGGCGGAGTGCATGTACTCGAGGTGCACGGGCGTGATGACGACGCTGATCGGGGCGCCTTCCTCGCGCTCGGCGACCGGGGGAGCGGGCTCGGTGGGCGTGGTGTCCTCGGCGTCCACCGGCAGGAAGTAGGCGATGTCGCGGATGTGCCCCACGGTCTCGTCGGCCCAGCGCACCCGCACCCGCTGTCCACTGTGGATCTTCGACGGCGACCCGGCGTCGACGGCGTGCAGCATCGGGGTGTCGGCCCCGTCGAGCTGCACGAGCGCCCAGGCGAACGGCCGGCTCAGCGGCTGGCCGTCGAGCGGCTCCGGGCACCACGACCAGGAGACGACGGTGCCTTCCTCGGCGACGGGGACGAACTCGCCGAGCTGTTCGGCGGTCACCGGGTCGTACTCGACCGGCGGGACGTGCACCCGGCCGTCGCTGCCCCGGATGCCCTCGATGCGGTGGTCACGCAGCGCGGTGACGAACCGCCCGAGAACGGGCCCGGTCGAGCGCGTGTAGTCGAAGCCGACGTTCAGTGGTGCCGCAAGCGGTGTCTCGGTCACGTCCTTGAGTGAAACATGTTCTCGTTCCGGCGACAAGATTCCTCCGCGGGCTGGATCTCTGTGAAAAGGAACGCGTTCTCGGTCAGCGGCCGTTGAAGTCGGGCTTTCGCTTCTCCGAGAAGGCTCGCGGCCCCTCCTTGGCGTCCTCCGACGCGAACACCTCGATCCCGTACTGCGAGTCCAGCTTGAACGCCTCTTCCTCGTGCAGGCCCTCGGTGTCGCGGATCGTCCGCAGGATGGCCCGCACCGCCAGCGGCCCGTTCGCGTTGACCAATGCGGCCAGCTCCAGGGCCTTCGAGAGCGCGGTCCCGTCCGGCACCACGTGCCCGATCAGGCCGATCGCCAGCGCTTCGGCGGCGGACAGGTGCCTTCCGGTCAGCAGGATGTCCGCGGCCACCGTGTACGGGATCTGCCGCGGCAGCCGGACCGCCGAGCCGCCCATCGGGAACAGGCCCCAGCGGGCCTCCGACACCCCGAAGCGGGCCGACTCGCCGGCCACCCGGATGTCCGTTCCCTGGAGGATCTCGGTCCCGCCCGCGATCGCCGGCCCCTCGACCGCCGCGATCAGGGGTTTTGTCAGCCGACGGCCCTTCAGCAGGCCCGGGATCCGCGAAGGGTCGAACTTGCCCGACGCGAACGACTCCGACGGCGAATTCTTCGACATCGACTTCAGGTCCGCGCCCGCGCAGAACGCGCCGCCCGCGCCGGTGAGGATGCAGCTGCGGATCGAGTCGTCCGAGTCGACGCGGTCCCAGGCGTCGACCATGATCGACATCATCTCGCCGGTGATCGCGTTGCGCGCCTCGGGCCGGTTCATCGTGACGACGAGGGTCTGCCCCTCCTGTGACACCAGCGCGTGCGGTTCACCCACGGAAGACCTCCTGAAGGAGCAGTGCCATTGCCCGGAACGATAACATGTTCTACTTTGAGGGCGTGGCACTCAACATCGCGGATCTTCTGGAGCACGCCGTCGACGCCGTGCCGGAGCGCGTCGCGGTCGTGTGCGGCGACCGGCGAGTCACCTTCGCCGAACTGGAGGCGCGGGCCAACCGGCTCGCCCACCACCTCGCCGCGCACGGCGTGGGACGCGGGTCCCACATCGGGGTCTATTCCCGCAACTCGATCGAGGCCCTGGAGGCGATGATCGCGGCGTACAAGCTGCGCGCGATCGCCGTCAACGTCAACTACCGGTACGTGCACGGCGAACTCGTCTACCTGTTCAACGACGCCGAGATCGTCGCGCTCGTCCACGAGCGCAGCTACGCCGACAAGGTGCGGGCCGCCCTGCCCGAGGCGCCGAAACTGAAACACGTTGTCGTGATCGACGACGGCAGTGACGGCGACTACGAGGGCTACGGCGGGGTCGACTACGAGGCCGCGCTCGCCGCGGAGAGCCCGGAGCGCGACTTCGGAGAACGCTCGGGCGACGACCTCTACATCCTCTACACCGGCGGCACCACGGGCTACCCCAAGGGCGTGCTCTGGCGGCAGGAGGACGTCTGGCGCGCGCTCGGCGGCGGGATCAACTTCGTCACCGGCGAATACATCCCGGACGAGTGGACGCTCGCCGAGCAGGGCAAGGCCGGGAGCCTGACCCGGCTGCCCGCCGCGCCGCTGATCCACGGCGCCGCGCAGTGGGCCGCGTTCGGTGCGCTGTTCACCGGCAGCCCGGTGGTCTTCGTGCCCCGCTTCGACGCCCACGAGATCTGGAAGGCCGTGCAGGAGCACAAGGTCCAGGTCCTCACCATCGTCGGCGACGCCATGGCGCGCCCGCTCATCGAGGCCTTCCGCGAGGGTGACTACGACGCTTCGTCGATCGTCGCGGTGTCGAGCCACGCCGCGCTGTTCTCGCAGTCGGTGAAGCAGGAGTTCGTCGAGCTCGTGCCCAACGCGGTGATCACCGACGCGATCGGCTCGTCCGAGAGCGGCTTCACCGGCATCGGCATGGTGGCCAAGGGCTCCGACCACAGTGCGGGCCCGCGGGTGAACTTCGGCCAGGACGCCATCCTGCTCGACGACGACGGCAACGTCGTCGAGAAGAAGCCCGGCGCGGTCGGGCTGATCGGCCGCCGCGGGCACGTCCCGCTCGGCTACTACGGCGATCCCGAGAAGAGCAAGAAGATCTTCGTCGAGGTCGGCGGCGTCCGGTACGTCGTCCCGGGCGACTACGCCCGCTACGAGGAGGACGGCACGGTCACGCTGCTCGGCCGCGGCTCGCAGTGCGTGAACACCGGCGGCGAGAAGGTCTACCCGGAGGAGGTCGAAGGGGCGCTCAAGTCGCACCCCGACGTCTTCGACGCGCTCGTCATCGGCGTCCCGGACGAGCGGCTCGGCCAGCGCGTCGCCGCCGTCGTCCAGCTGCGCGAGGGCGCTTCACCGGACCTCGCCGCCATCGAAGAACACGCCCGCGGGCAGATCGCCGGGTACAAGGTGCCGCGGACGGTCTGGCTGGCCGACGAGATCGGCCGCTCGCCGAGCGGCAAGCCGGACTACCCGTGGGCCCAGCGCTACGCCGCCGAGCACGAACCGGCCGCGGCCCAGCCCGTCTGAGGAGGACGAACACGTGCGGACACCCCTGTGCGACCGGCTCGGCATCGACCTGCCGATCGTCGGGTTCACCCCGTCGGAGCACGTCGCCGCGGCGCTCAGCCGCGCCGGCGGGCTCGGCGTGCTCGGCTGCGTGCGGTTCAACGACGCCGCCGAGCTCGACCGGGTGCTCACCTGGATGGACGAGAACACCGGCGGGAAACCGTACGGCGTCGACATCGTCATGCCGGCGAAGGTGCCCGCCGAGGGCACCCAGGTCGATCTGGCCAAGCTCATCCCGGACGGGCACCGCGCGTTCGTCGACCGCGTCCTGAAGGAGCTTTCGGTCCCGCCGCTGCCGGACGACACCGACGAGCGCGCGGGGGTGCTCGGCTGGCTGCACTCGGTCGCCCGCTCGCACGTCGAGGTCGCGCTGAACCACCCGATCAAGCTGATCGCCAACGCGCTCGGCTCGCCGCCGCCGGACGTCATCGGCCAGTGCCACGATCGCGGTGTGCCGGTGGCGGCGCTGGCCGGGAAGGCCGAGCACGCGGTGCGGCACGTCGAAAACGGCGTCGACTTCGTGGTGGCGCAGGGCTACGAAGCCGGTGGGCACACCGGCGAAATCGCGTCCATGGTGCTGGTGCCGGAGATCGTCGACGCGGTCGACGTGCCGGTGCTCGCCGCGGGCGGGATCGGGACCGGCCGCCAGGTGGCCGCGGCGCTCGCGCTCGGCGCGTCCGGCGTCTGGATGGGCTCGACGTGGCTCACCACCGAGGAGTACCTGGAGACCATGGCGACGTCGGGGGCGATCCAGCAGGCGCTCGTCGCGGCGTCGTCGTCCGACACCGTGCGGACGCGGATCTACACCGGCAAGCCGGCCCGGCTGCTCAAGACCCGCTGGACCGAGGCGTGGGCCGCGCCGGACGCGCCCGAGCCGTTGCCGATGCCGCTGCAGAACCTGCTGGTTTCCCCGGCCCACAACCGGATCCACGCGACGAACGACCCCGGCCTGGTGTCGATGCCGGTCGGGCAGATCGTCGGCCGGATGAACGCGGTCCGCCCGGTCGCCGAGGTCGTCGCCGAACTCGTGTCCGGTTACGAAGAAGCACTGTCCCGATTGGACAAGACGCGCTGAAGGGGGCCCGCCGCGGCGCCTTGGCGAGCCCGGCGCGGCGGGCGATGTCCGAGACCGACGCCTCGATGCCGTGTTCGGCGAACTCTTCCTCGGCCGCGGCCAGGACGCGTTCA